>NZ_QTPU01000012.1:0-245142 GCF_003857805.1 Burkholderia sp. Bp9099 | reverse complement strand
CCGTGTGAAAGTAGGTAATCGTCAGGCTCCCTAAGCCAGAAACCCCCGCCCGAAAAGGCGGGGGTTTTTGCATTTGCACGACCGAAATGCACGGTACGCCTGGCATGGGTTGCAGCTCGTGCTGAAAGACTACACGGCAGCGGGCCTGAGTGGCCGGCCCGCTGCGATTGCAGCACGATCGTCGCTTGTCACAGTTACTAACGGTGCGGAGTATCGGGCACCGAGCTACCTAGACGGATGGTGACTTGCGACGCCCACCATGGGCAATGCGCCGCTCACATCGGCGTGATGATGAGTCGCTGGTGCTCGACAGTAATCCGGACGCGTTCTACGTCCCGCCGGCAAGCGACAGAATTTCACTCCACCGAACGCTGATGGGTTCGCCATACTCTAGCCCTAGATTTTTGACATAGGTAACGGACGCTTTCGGGAGGAATGCCTCAACGCACACTGGTTCTTGTCGCTTGAGGACGCCAGACGCAAAATCGAAACCTGGCGCGAGTACTATAACGAGGCGCGCTCTCACTCTGCACTGCAGTGGATGACACCGGCGGAATTCGCCCGCCAGTGCACCGATCGGGCCGATTCGGCCTTTTGTGCCTCGATAGGCTAATCACAGAAACTTAGTCGCACAGTTGCAAACATATGGCGCCAGTCACACTTACTCTGGCGCCCCACGGCTGGTGTCGGGTGTCGTAAATGTTGAAAAGTCGCCCCATTGAATTTATGGGAGTTTTTCACTAACTCTGTCACGACGCTTCGAGCTTTTTGACGCGAATAGTGAAAAAACTCGGCGGCCATGCCACAAAAGGTGAAAATTTTTTCGGGTGGGCCGCAGAGGCCCGCTGCACAAGGCTCTGCGCGCGCGGGCTGAGCGTCGACCTGATAGGCATGAATCGCACAAGCATCTCGAGCGGCGGACAATCTGCGAGGGTGGGACGCCGCGTCCCGTGAGCTGGTTCAAACTGACCCTGGCCCCAAACACGGCTGGCCCCACTTCGATTCCTCTGTGGAGCACGGCCATGAAATCAGATCGGATCTGTGCTGCCTGCGGCACACCCTTCACTCCGCTCTTACATATCCCGCATCAACGCTTCTGCTCGGCCAAGGCGTGCCAGCGTGCTCGCCGGCGTGCGTGGCAGCACCAGCGCATGCGAGTCGATCCCGACTATCGCGAGAATCAGATCCGCGCCCAGACCAGCTGGCGGGCCCGACATCCTGACTACTGGCGGCACTACCGCGAGACGCACCCGGCCTATCGCGATCGCAATTGCGCGATGCAACGACGACGAAATGCGCGGCGCACCGCTAGTGCTGTTGCAAACATGGACGTGTGGCCGGCCTGCCGCCCACTGGCATCGGGATTCTACATCCTGCGCAACGCGGTTGAGGCCGGCGTTGCAAAGATGAACGCGTGGACGGTGCACATCGCCGTGCTGTCTGAGCCGAGGCCAGTTCCGGCGTGATTGCAAAGAGAGGACGTGTACGACAAACGTCTGCGGCCTGCTACCTTGGCTGTGTACTCGCTCGCATTCGACGTCATTGCAAGGCGCGACGCGTTCGCCGATACAAGTCCTGGTAGCTGATGTCGGGGACGGCGCAGCGAGGAGCGATTGCCGGTGGGAGCTGGATCGTGGACCTCGATTGCACATGCGAATCCGTTGACGAGCAGGCCTGCAGAATGCGGGCTGCTGAATACGTTCGGATGTCGACGGAGCACCAGCAATACTCGACGGAGAATCAGCGCGATCGCATTCGCGACTACGCTGCTCGTCGCGATCTCGAGATCGTGCGGACCTACGCCGACGAGGGTAAAAGTGGTTTGCGAATCGATGGGCGCCAAGCGCTGCAGCAACTGATCCGGGACGTGGAAACTGGCATGGCCGATTTCCAGGTGATCCTCGTCTATGACGTAAGCCGTTGGGGACGATTCCAGGATGCAGACGAGAGTGCCTATTACGAGTACATCTGCCGGCGCGCAGGCATCCAGGTCGCCTATTGCGCCGAACAGTTCGAGAACGACGGCTCGCCAGTTTCGACAATCGTCAAAGGTGTGAAGCGTGCGATGGCCGGTGAGTACAGCCGCGAGTTGTCAGCGAAGGTCTTCGCTGGCCAGTGTCGGTTGATCGAGCTCGGTTTCCGGCAAGGTGGGCCGGCAGGCTATGCGTTACGCCGGATCCTGGTGGACGAGCATGGCCTCATGAAGGGGGAATTGCAACGCGGCCAACACAAGTGCCTGCAGACGGACCGCGTCATTCTGATGCCAGGCCCAGACAGCGAGGTGCGTATCGTCAACCTCATCTACAGCTGGTTCATCAATGAGTCACTCAATGAGCACGAGATCGCCGCACGCCTGAACGGCATGAACGTTCAGACGGACCTTGGGCGACCCTGGACTCGGGCAACGATTCGGGAGGTGCTGACCAACGAAAAGTACATCGGCAACAACGTCTACAACCGCGTGTCGTTCAAGCTGAAGAAATCTCGTGTCACGAATCCGTCGGAGATGTGGATACGCAAGGAGGGTGCGTTCGAACCCATCGTGCCGAGCGAAACGTTCTATACAGCGCAGGGCATCATGCGGGCGCGCGCCCGGCGCTACTCGAGTGAAGAGCTTATCGAGCGTCTGCGAAATCTGTATCGAAGCCGAGGCTTTCTATCGGGCGTCGTGATCGACGAAACGGAGGGCATGCCGTCCACCTCGGTGTATGTGTACCGCTTCGGTAGCTTGATTCGCGCGTATCAGACGGTTGGCTTCACGCCCGGCCGTGACTATCGTTATATCGAAGCGAATCGCTTCATTCGGCAACTGCACCCAGAGATCGTTGCCGAGACCGAAAAGAAGATCGCGGATCTCGGCGGATCGGTGTCGCGTGATCCGGCGACGGACCTGCTGACCGTGAATCGGGAGTTCACTGCCTGCATCGTGCTGTCACGGTGTCAGGTGCGCGCCAGCGGCCGTAACCGCTGGAAGGTGCGGTTCGACACGAGCCTGCTGCCGGATATCACCGTCGCAGTCAGGCTGGACCAGAGCAACTCGACGGCGCTCGACTACTACCTGCTTCCGCACATCGATTTTTGGCAACCTCGTATCAGTCTCGCGGACTGGAATCCGATCGAGTTCGAGAGTTATCGCTTCGACACGCTGGACTACTTATACGGTATGGCACAGCGAGCTCGGCTGAGGAGAAGAGCATGACTCAGCGTGAACAGCCCGGTGAGGTTCGGATGATCCCCATCAGCCGGATCGAGGTGATCAATCCTCGCGAGCGTAATGGTCGAGTTTTCGATGAAATCGTCACCAACATCAAGACGATTGGCCTGAAGAAACCGATCCTAGTCACGCCGCGGGCGACGGCCAATGGCGTCGAGAAGTATCTCCTCGTGTGTGGTGAGGGGCGATTGAAGGCGTTTCGATCCCTCGGGGAAACTACGATACCAGCGCTGGTGGTGAGCGTAAGCGACGAAGACGCGTTCATCATGAGCCTGACGGAGAACATCGCGAGACGGCAGTGCCGACCGCTCGAGTTGCTCGCAGGGATACGCGAGCTGCAGGAGCGCGGCTACGCGCCGAAAGCGATCGCCGAAAAGACAGGTCTCACGCAGCACTATGTGCAGGGGATCTTGACGCTGCTGCATCAAGGTGAAGAACGGCTTGTCATCGCCGTCGAAAAAGGCCGGATTCCGCTGAACGCGGCGCTTTCGATCGTCGGTGCTGGCGACGACGACGAAGCGATCCAGGCGGCACTGCAGGAGGCATATGAATCGGGGAGATTGCGCGGGCGCCAGTTGATGGACGCTCGGCGCGTCATCGAGCGCAGGAAAGCGCTCGGCCGCACGGCGAATCGAAACATGACGCGCAAGGTGATGGACGTGACCACATCGAGCCTCGTCAGAACGTATCAGCATGAAGTTGAGCGGCAGAAAACGATGGTGCGGAAGGCGGAGTTTACGCAGCAGCGGTTGCTATTCATTGTCGGCGCCCTCAGGCAGCTATTTGCCGATGAGAACTTCGTCAACCTGCTGCGCGCTGAGGAACTGGCGACGTTGCCGAAGTATCTGGCAGAACGTGTATGGCCGAGCGGGAGTCCAGCATGACCGGCGTAGCACTTGGTTTCATTCCGGAACCACTCTCTGTTCCGATCACGAGCATCCTGCCATCACGGCGCACGCCTGCTGGCATGATGAACTCGCGAAAGTTCAAGCAGATCAGAAGCTCCATCGAAGAGGTAGGCTTGATCGAGCCGCTTTCAGTGACGCCGGTCGATCAGGCATCGGGCAACCACGTCCTGCTCGATGGGCACCTGCGACTGATCGCGTTGCAGGAGCTCCAGTTCAACACCGTGTCGTGCCTCGTTGCCACGGACGATGAGAGCTACACGTACAACAACCGCGTCAATCGACTATCGACCATCCAGGAGCACTTCATGATTCGTCGGGCCGTTGAACGAGGTGTGTCTCCTGAGCGGCTCGCGAAAGCGCTGTCAGTAGATGTGTCGCAGATCATGAAGAGGATGGCATTGCTGGATGGGATTTGTGCTGAAGCGACTGAACTGCTGAAGGACCGGCAGTTTTCACCTGAGCTCGCGCGAGCTCTGCGGAAGATGAAGCCCACACGGCAAGTCGAATGTGTCGAGCTCATGGTGGCAGCAAACAACCTGTCTGTCTCGTACGCTGAAGCGTTGCTCGTTGCGACGCCGGCTTCGAGGCTGATCGAAGGGAAGAAACCGAGGAAGCTTGCCGGAGTGAGCCCCGAGCAAATGGCGAAGATGGAACGGGAGATGAGCAATCTGCAGGGGCAGTACAAGGTGGTCGAGCAGACTTATGGACAGGACGTGCTCAACCTCGTGCTCGCAAAGGGTTATCTTGCGAGGCTGCTTGAGAACGAGTCGGTGCGCCAGTACTTGCAAGCCCAACAGGCGGACTTGCTATGCGAACTCCAGTCGGTCGTGAACATGATCGCTCTGGAGCAGCCAGTGCTCGAAAGCGTAAGTTAGGAGATGTTCAGAAAGAGCATTTCTACCGCGCGTACCCGGTTATCACGTTGAAATGACTGATTCAGCAGCGTACACTTTTCGTGAAGGATGGTAGATAAAGTCCTGATGTGAGAGTCGAAAATAAATAAATCTTATCAACGGGGTGAAAAATTGGCGACGGGAGTTCAATATTGGCCAGTTGGCGGCACTGAGCAGCATCTTGCATTGACGGCGACCGATATAGCCGCTCATTTGATCGCCGATTGGATTCCAGGGTTACCCACTGTGTCTCCTCTGAGCTTGCTCGGATGGCCAGGGTACCTTCTTGTTCCCATGAGGATGGGAGCGAATTCATATTTGACGATGCATCAGGTTGCGGCTGGATGTGAACGGCAGTGGAAGGGGGTGATGTCCTGGATGTTGGGCGTTGCCTGTAGTCGCAGAGTTTTGCAGGATGAAGGATATCAATGGGTGGCTCCCGCAAGCGCTTTCTATCCTAACGTAAACATGCCCGTCAGCATTCCTCGTTGGCATCCTCACTACCCGCCGTCGAAGCTCGAGATCGATAGGATTTCGCCGTCGCCAAGCAAGCTACGTCCGGATTACATCGCAATCCGCCCTGTGTCTGGTTCAACTGCGATTGAGTGGGCTCTTGCTGAATCGAAAGGAACACGTGCACCAGTTGGCGGTATGGCCTGTCCTGCATCTTGGGCGGCACAAGTTCGTAGCGTTGACGTCAAATTTAACGGACGACCTGTGCCGATAGCTAGACACGTGGTGATTGCTACGCGAGTTAATCCCAATGCAGTACTTGGGAAGACCCGGCGTCTTCAAGTTAAAGCATGGAATTCGTCGATTTCAGCACCGACGAATGATCTAGAGCTGGCAAAGATCGAAGTAATTGCCGCGTCGCTGTTCGGAATTTGTCGAAATCTCGATCTCATTGATAACGCGAATGCGATCGCTCAAGCGACACGTGTACGCCAACAGGGTTATGCGACAGATGCAGACAGAAGGTCTCTCGACAGGTTGGTCGATATGGCAGGCCGAGAATTTAAAGATAGAGGTATCAATTCGACGGATGACGGAGCTGATCTCAGTATTTCAATGAGATACCGAGAGGATAATTTCTCGAATCTGCATGTAAAGATCGAGCGCGCAACGTTGAAGCTGATGGAGCTTATGCAAAAGCTGGTGACGCCGGTTGAAGAGTTCAGATCGCAGATCGGAGATTTTGATCGAGAGATATTCGGTTGGTATGAAAATCAACGGAAGCAACGTACGGAAACGAGAACGGTGCTTCCTGAGGGGGTCGTGGTGCAATTGGGATAGCGGCGATTGACCGAATTTTTGATGGCACATGCCTGCTGGAGGGCGACAAAGGAAATTTGTTAATTTGGTTTGTCGCCGCGATATTTTTATTGGCGCACTTGATCGTAAGTTAATTCACGATCGTTTGGAGAAGGCGTGGTTGCATGGGATTACTTCCTCTAGAATAGGGAGAATAGCCTTCCGTTCGTCCTTGTTTAAAAGGCGTATCGGCCGTGGTTGCGTGCTTGAACTATTTTTTGAGCCCCAAGTGCTCGTAAAAACATACCTTCAGATTGATCCGGGCCAACAAATACAATTTTCCTCAATGGACCGGAAGCAGGATCTTCTCCAGTACATGCCTTTTCGTCCAGCATATCAAACTCCCATGCCAATTTGGAGATTGCCAGTGTTTCAATATCTGACATTCCAATTGCATTTTGAGCCCCGTATGAGAGGCAAGTTGTAAGAAGAGCGGCTGTCGCGGTCGTGGCGGCAATGACGCGCACCTTTGGGGGAGTTCTCTTGTTCTTGAGTTCAAATAGGCCAAAAATTGGAAAGATAAGGAGTTGAAGTGCAAGGAGGAACAGTGCTGTCCAAAGTGACAAAATGCCAATTGATGACATGAATACACCAGCACTATAGGCAATGGGAAGGTGCATTGATGCTCCAAGGAAATGCGCGGAAATCCGACTGGTCGCATCAGAGTGCCCGATCCATATTAATATGACCAACCCTGTCCATCGAATCCAAACGCAGAACGGACAATTCAGTGCTTCGACTAGAGCGTCTCTTCTGCAAAAATGAACTGCAAGTGCTGATAACGGTAGCATGCTCAACGCGATCAGTGCAATCATTGCGTTGAAGATATCAGTTTCTTTGTAATATAAAAAAAATAGTTTCAGAGCGGATGCAAGGAGAGCCGTGTACAGTAGAATTACACGGGGCATAGAGAACTCTTTCGCAACGGATTCGCTGAAGGCCTCCATTTTTTGATGAAGATAGTTTTTCTCAATAAACAGTCGAACCCTCTTTCCGATAAAAATCGCACAGCGCTTTACGCTGGTTGTGATCCAGCTGTGTCTGATAAGCTGAGAAAATTTACCCAGTATCAGTATCGTTGAAATTGCGGCGCCTGGTGTGGCCAGCACTAGAAGGGCGCCGATTATAATTTTGATGGCATAGATAATCATTTTATTTAAAATGAATTGCGTGTGATGGTGTCGCCGGGTTGGTGATTCAAATATTGTTTCTGAGACGCAGGGGGCAACCCTTAACCTTTGGCAAGCATACGTTGCGCGTGGGCGACATAGGCGAGCGGGCGATTCATCGAAGCCCGATTGCCTCGAATGCTGTTGATCGCTTGATAGGCGGCACCAGCGAGCGACAGCGCGGCACCTGCATACGCGGTGACGTTACCTGAGTCTGTTGCCTCAAGTGTCAACCCGGCACCACATAATGGGACTAACGCTCCAAGGGCCACCGATCCGAACGACGGACGCATAGCATCCTCGATTTCAGCGATATCGGATTTGCAGTTCCGCAAAAACGCTTCGTTAGCACCAATACGATCGTCCGCATTCGGAAGCGTTGCAACTAAGACACAATGCGCTTCGATCCGAGCGCGCAGAGGGGGGAGCAGATGGCCATACTGACTCTTGAATCGCAGAAGCTTGTCCAACTGTAAGGGGCCAGTTGGCGTCGGAAGTAGGTGCTGCAACACGACTTCTCGAGCTTTTTGGCGATGAAGTTCACGCGCCGACGACTTAGGACGAGCCAGTAACCCGGCGGCAAAAGTCATTTTGTTGGTCACGGGCGTTGCATTGACCTCAGGTATCGCTCCCAAGCACGCAGCCAGATAGGACATGAACATGGTCGCCGTGGTTGTCTCCACGTCGTACCACGCCCAGTCGACTTTCTTTGCGAGGCCAACCTCCACCAAGAAGCGAGGTATTTCACCAAGCTTCTCTGCGTGAATCCGAGTGGACGTGTGTCGGGAGGGATGTTCCGGGGTACGCAGGCCTGGCCGTTTCAGCCGGTGTTCGATCAACGTGATGAAGCTGTCATCGAAGCGGTCTAAACGATGAATGTACTCAGCAGGTATTACGGGTTCCACAAGGCCTTCGCTGAGTAACTCCCGCATGAATCCGTTCATCTGCTCAGGACGGCTCATATGGTCCATCGGAACAATGGATGATAGTTTGTCCCAATACAAGAGCGACTTCACTGTCCACGCGTCGTCAGGAAGCGTGATGTAGGGAAAATAAAGTGCGTTGGCGCGCATGTGGTTATTGCAATCTATAGTTGTGTCGATTTACGATGAGTTGGTATGTCTTCCGACTAGCGCAAGCCGATAGCGCGCTCCATCGCTTCTTGGCGGGCCCGGAGAATCTGTCGCCGCTCCACTTCGCAATCGACCGCAAATTGAAGCAGATATTCGAAGGGGTCGATGCCCAAACGTTTTGCAACCTCCCTCAAGGCCGTGGCAGCTTCAATTCGGCGGAGTTCGTCAAGGTCAGCATCGATGATATTGGCGACTTCTTGAGATAACTTGTCGACGCGTGCCTTAGCCGCGGGAAATTGCGACAAGAACCGTTCATAGCCGATAGCGATCTGTTGAGCTGATAGTGATGATGAACTCATAGGTGTATGTTCAGTACTGAAGAGGTATTCCGAAAAAATTCGATTCCGGTCGGCAGAATTCATTGAGCTGCTGGAGCAGCGAGGCAGCAGAGGCCAGTTCGAAAGAACGTGCCTAACATAAAAGTGCGTCCCTCCGATGGCGATGCTCTGTACCGGGTTGGTTCATCTATTCCGGCTCGAGTCGACGAAGATGTCCTGGGGAAACGGTCGGTCGATTGTATCCATGGACGCCTTCATTCAGTTTTCACGATAGCAGATTGCGCCAAAGACGAACATAAAAGCGGCCACAGCCACTAGCCAGGGAAGGACCTGGGTTCCATGTATGGCCTGCCACTTGCCAATTAAGAGAACCAACGTTGCTGCCGAGCAGTGAGTTAAGATCGAAGACACTTCGTCCGATATCTTGCCCGAGAAGCGGGCGGCCCATTGCTCGATCTTCACCGGACGTCCTCTGCCCGAACGACGGCTTAACTTAATGCAGAGATAAAGGGCAATGATGAAAATCACGTCGACTAGGATTGCTGCGAAGCCGATCAAAAGGACGGCCGTTATGTCGACCGGTTGACCGGCGTCAATGCTTCCCACGGCGAGGAACGGGGAGGTAAAGCTGCGCCCGAACTCGTTGAACGCAGTGGTGAACAGTGGGGTTTTCAACAGGACTGCGACGGCGGCCCATATTACAAAAACTTGCGGCACCCTCCTCTTCATGAACTGACTGACTCTCGAGAGCGTAACGAAGCTCTTCATCATCTGCCGCCCATCGAATATTTGCCACTCGTCTTTTTTGGGCTTTGCGCTGTTCATTTTGATTGGTCCCCGGTTCGTACGGATTTCTTCGTCGTGCACTTAGCAAGAACTTCATTGTCAGTGTTCTTGACGTAAGTCGAACGGACAACACAAGCTTTGTGCTCCTTCAAAGCATACATTCTCAGCATATCAAGCTTCACGGCCGTCGATACTCGTTGATTGAACACGCCGCGGCGGGCATCTGGTAGGCCACTCAGGGAAAGCGGCCACAATATGGCCATCACGTACGACAGCACAACCGCTTTGAAGGTCGTCTAGAACTTCCGCCCGCACTTTGCCATCTTTATCTGCATGAACAGCTACGTCCGCATTCGCGTACGCTCCAGCGATATTTTCGGGGCCGCTCTGGCGGATCATCTGAGCCGTGTTGCGAGTACGTCGACTGGGAGCGGAGGGTCGGAGCGATGGACCATCGCGTGACAGTTGGCGCACAAAGGGATCAAATCCTTGATCGGATCGATGACGTATGACGCGCCGATTGAGCTCAGCGGCCGCAGATGGTGCACGTGAATGTAACCGCGCCCGATGTCGCCGTAGACTGCCTCGAAGTCAAAGCCGCAAGCCGCACACCGATACCCGTGGAAGGCTAGACAGGCCTTGCGCGCGACGGGGTTACGCTCGTAAGCGTTTACCGTCACGCGCTTCATCGCACCTTCGAGGATCGCGGGCGGCACGACAGCAACCTCGTCTGTCGGAATTTCCTCGGCCAACGTGCCTTCACCTCCATGGGCGGCGTTCATAAAACGCCAGCGCACTCGAGCAGGTATATCGTCCGATACAGATATGGCGCGTCCCAGACCGGCGTACGTAAAGTTGTCGCGATCATTCTGGCGCCAGAAAATGTGAACTTCCGAGTCAGGCGCAGTCATTTTGGCAATCATCGGCTGAGTTCGGTGACTCCTGGTTTTGCCGCTCCAAACCAACTCATCACCCTCGAAGCTGTTACCGTAATCGTGCCCAGTCCGGCCCGGCGCCCCGACGCCGCAGAAGACGAGATAGGTTCCATCATGTTGGACGTATCCCGTGAGCCAACTTCCGCCGCTCGGCAGATCGAGGAGTCCAACTGCCTGCGCGACATCGCGACGGCTATAGCTGCCTCCCACATCGAACTGAAATTTCATTTTTGTTCCCCGGACACACCTCGGTTTGGTGTCATGCTACCGCACAGGCGCTCTCGGGTTCCGTGCGATGTGTGCAACTGGCATTTGAAAGATGCAATCCGGCAAAGATGCTTTTCGGGGGCGTTTGGACACGAGATGGAGCCGAGACGAAAGTGAGCCGGAATCGTAGTGCGGAAGTCGCACCGTTGATCAAACGGATGTCCGGACAGGCCTAAACCGTGCCCATCGCTATGGACTCAATGTCGTTTACGATGATCCGTTAACTATATATACAGACCGTCGCAAAAAGCCTCGAACAATAACGACAAGAGGAGAAACAGATGAACGAAGCATTTAAGTCCGCCGGCACGGGGTTGCCGATGTGGACGTCGAAGGAAGACAAACGTGGCATCGATCCGCTGGGCATGCAGACCATCAGCGTCGCCCTTTACCAGGAACTGCTTCCGGGCATTAGCAACGTGACGTTGCGCATGCGTTATTACGGCTTCTATGCGTGGCTCGCGCAAAAATACGCTGAACGGATCGGGGATACGTCGGTGGAGCGCTGGTGCGTCTACCTACGGCGTGCCGAAGCGCTGTACGCTCTCATCGCTGCGGCGGAGAACAACGAGCGTGGTGTGGCGGGTGTCATCTGGGCGAGCAACAAGTTGGCGCAAACCGCGTCGGGAGATCTGGTGTTTCATCCGAACACGGATCGGGGCAGCCATCCGCAGTATCTGAAGCAGAAGTTCGGCGCCTTTGGTGCAGCTTACGGCTCACAACTCGTCGAAATCGGGGCCCTAGAGTATGTCGACGCGCATCAGGTGCCGGTACCGACAGCGGATGTCGGCGACCAGCTTGCGAAGCTGTTCCACGCGTCGGTCTGCGACGCCGCCGAAGTCTTCTGGCATGCCGCGCACGAGGGCACGATCTCGCGGCAGGAGCTTGTAAGACTGGCGATCATGCTTCCGTCGCGCATCGAAGCGGGCAGCGAGGAATGCCGTTTGTACCAGGACTTGCTGTTCGCCAAGCTTCACCCGAAGCGGCCCACGGCAGTCATGCGCAGCCATACCTTGCGCCTGATCCTACGCGCGGCGCAGGCAAATGCCTCTGGCATCGACGTAGCGCGGGTGCGCTGGACGCTTTATGCTGGGCGAAACGCGGAAGGCAAAGCATTCGATGAAGTTCCTTCGACCGAGGGCGAACACCGTTTCGCGTGGAGCGTATATCACGCCAACGATCTTCTGCACGTCGCCTACGAGGCGATTCTCAGGTTCGTGCTCGATGTGCTTGCACTGACGCCCGCCGGCCTGCCGCTGGAACACCTGGTCGCAAAAGTGGCCGAACGGCTGGTTGACGCGCTGACGCACCATGAGGCTGGTACGTGGGACGCGCTCCTGATGAACATCCGGCTCGCCGCCGACCCTTGGTCCGATAGCGATGCGCTCTCCGAATATCGGCTTCACAACGACGTGCTCGCCACCGGCGATTCGGACGAAACCGATAGCGATGCCATCGCCGCGCGGGCCATCTTGCTGCTGGCGGTTCTGCACAAGCGGTGGGAGGACCAGCTGGAGCGCGTCAAGCTGTGTTGCCCGATCGTCGCGGAAGGCGAGTTCGTGCAATCCATCGTGACAGAGCTGTCCGACCTGCGCGCGCATGCGGATCTCCCTCTGTCCGAACTACTCAGGCGGTTGGTCCAGTGCAGGATCATCGAGCGGCACCTTTGGGTGGCGATTCAGAAGTTCCGTGGACAGGGCGATTACACGTTCCTGCTCGAATGCGACGAAGGGCGCGTGCGGCTGCGTCAGGGTACCGGACCGGTACTGACCAATCCGCGTCTGTCCTCGGCAATCACTTTCCTCAGAGACCTGCACCTATTGAACGATGCAGGTCCGACTACCGCCGGCCTTGAGGTACTCGCCGCATGAAGCTCTTTAACTCCTTTGCGGAAACTGGCTATCACACCACCATCGTGACGACGTTCGGCGTGGACTTCGCCGCCTACGAGTCGATCGCGCTGCCGCGCTTACGCGAGGCGGGCAGCAGCAACAATGTTTTAGTCGCCGATGCGCGGATGGTCGCGCAGGCCATGGAAGGCGGCCTCCGGCGACCGCGGTTCGCTGGCCGCCGCTATTCGGTTGTCGGCATTCAGCCGGCTGGCGTCTTTCATCCGAAACTAGTCCTACAGCTCGGGAATGTGTCGGGACGGCTGATGGTCAGCTCCGCGAACATGACCGCGGCGGGCCTCGCGGGCAATCTAGAGGTCATCGGAGAGGTCAGGACCGATGAAACCGATCCGTCTGCTGTGCCGATCCTGCGGGCCGCACTCGACTACCTAGAGCGTTTGCTGCCTGACATGTCGGTGGCGCGGCGTCAGCTGGATTGGGCTTTGAAGCGAACGCGCTGGCTGGCGGAGGCAAAGCCAAGCGACGACACCGTGATGTCCGACGACGATGGCGTGCTGGCATTTATCGCCAGCGGTGGGAGGCGCGGCATCGGCGCGCGCTTCATCGAGCGGATCGGCGCGCGACGGGTCACGCGTTTCATTGCGGTCAGCCCGTACTGGGACGCGGATCTGGGCACGCTCGATCGCTTCAGGCATGAACTTACACCTGAGAGGACGGCCGTCCTCCTGCGCCCCGACACACGGCTCTTTCCCGTGCATCGATGGCGGAGTGGCGCGCACGTTAGCCTACACGACCTCAAGAACGTGAAGAGCGCAGGCTCCAGCCGTTTCGCGCACGCCAAGATTTTTATCGCCGAAACGGAGACGGCCGACTGCGTCCTATTCGGTAGCGCCAATTGCACGACGGCGGCCCTGGGCGAGGAAGAAGACGGTGTCAATGAGGAAGCGTGCTTGTATCGCGAGACCGCGCCGGGCGCGGCGGTCGAGTTGCTCGGGTTGGAGGGTGCGCTGACCGATGCGACGGCCATTTCACCGGACACGATCGCCTCATACCACCCTGCCGACGATATCCCCATGGCAGAGTTTCAGCGCCGCCTGCCGGGACGCTTCGAACTCGTCGGCGACCGGCTGTACTGGTGGCCGCCAGTTGGGCTGGATGCAACCCACGCGGAAATCGCGCTGTTCGACAGCACCGGCGCGCGCCTGACGGTTAGCCTTGAGCGCGTCGGTAGCGGTGCCGAACGTTTTTGCTATCGATTCCGCGCTGAATCAGTACCTCATTTCGCGCAAGTGAGTGCGGACGACTTCGAGTCGTCGCTCGCTATCGTGACCGTCGAGCAAGCCCTCAAGGAAGCGCAACGCCGCTTTAGGAGCCGTGCCGTCGATAACGCGCTCGCGCTACTGGACGACGAGGATGCCATTGAAGGGCTGTGGCTGCTTGAAGTGATTCAGAAACTCCAAGCGGCGGAGCGCGAGGCCGGGGTCACAGTCGGAGGTCGGGTATCCAGTCACGAAAGAGAGGAGCACGACCGGCAGGGTGAAAAGAATGAAAGCGTTTCGCGCACGCTGAGTTACAAGCAGTTTATCGCTGGCCGCAGAAAGGCCGCTGACGGCGGAAACGATGCATTGGTCAGCCATCTGGCATCGTCGCATCAGGAGTCGGTGCGCGGGTTCCTAAATGCGCTCATCGGGCGTGGAAGGCTACCCGTTGAAACCGGCGACGAAGACGACGCGGCGGACCAGAACTGGTCGCTTGGCGATGAGACGGCGAACGGCGACGGCGCGCTCGATAACGACGAGAGGTTCGGCTCGGACGATTTGGTGCCGCCAATCAAAGTCGACGCCACCGCGCAGCGTTTGCGACGTCAGCGCCAGTACGTCAACGATACGCAGAAGAGTCTTATCGAAGCCGTTGAAGACTTCATCGAACTGCTCCAGAGCGAAGCCTCGAAGCGCGATCTAGATGTGGTGGACCTACTGCGTTTGCGTGCGCTGCTCGTCGTGGTGTTGGGCGCCGGCAGCCGGAAATCCAACTTGATGCCCGGGGATACCAATGCGAAGGTGTCGCGGCAGCAAGTGCTGCCGAGTGCGGGCGATGCAAGCTGGCAGCGACGTGTCACCCGGCTGCTCTACGAGCTGTTCCGCACGAGGAGCAGCGGACAGCCATTGATTGCGCGGGTTGTCGTAGATCCCGGGCTCGGCGGCGGTCTGCCTGAGGATGTGCTCGAGTGCTGGGCGACGTGCTTCTGGGCCCTGTGCGCGATGCGCGTTTTTGTTGGTGAAGAGGGAGCCCCGGTACAGAACGGGCACAGTGAGAATCGATTGGCCGCGGCTCTGTATCGCTTCGCCTCTCTGCTGCCCGAAGAAGCACTTGGCGACGCAGTGAGGGAGGTCTTCGCAGGCATGTCCCGTCGTTACGGAGCGCGCCTCGGTGTAAACGAAGCGGCGGTGCTCGAGGAGCATACCCGCCTTTGTACGCGCGCGCGGGAGATGACTCAATCTGCGTGATGACCAAGGGCGCCAGCGAGAATTGCGCGCCCGCGACACTTCAGTATTGCTTCAGCTGGGCGAGGACCTACGAAGACTAAGTGCGGTCGCCTAGAATGTTATTGGGTACCAGCCCAAGTGGTGATGGCGTAATCTCGATCCGTTTCTGTGAAGTTGAGTCTAGCCATGAGCAAGAGGACAACGATATTCCTCGACATCGATGGAGTCCTACATCCAAATTCTGTGGGCGAGCTCGAATATGGGCCCAAAGGACCGGTGGTGGTCGGACAGGGAGTTTGTTCACTGCAGACCAAGCTTGCTGAACGGGTCAGCGGGAAAGCTGTCGACATCGCAATCCACAGCACCTGGATCTATATGTTCGACCTCAAGCGCTTGCAAGATGAGTATCTGCGTGAGCTGAGCGCAGCTACCAAAATTTATCTTACGAATCGGCGTATCGAGAGCCGCTCACTACGGATAACGGACTATATGCGAAGGCGTCGACTGACGTTAGCCGATGTCCTGATTCTGGACGACGCCCCCAAGGAATTTGCGTCCGCTCCGCAACTGCAATCCCGCCTCGTCGTATGCGATCCAGCCCGCGGGATAGACGATCCTGCTGTACTTCAACGGATTGATGAGTTTGTCTCCCAGTTGATCATCAGTCGGAGTTCGACTTCGTAGGATGCGTAGACGATGTCCCGTCTTGCATCGCGTAACGCAGAGCGCGGGCATCGTGTAGCGCATGGTGTCGACCGCCGAACCGTTTGTAGTACGACGCCAACCGGACCTGGTCGGCCTGATCACGTACGAGCAGCCCCTGCCAGCCACTCGGCACACCATCGAGGATATCTACAAGAAGATCCCAGTCTCCTGCGAAGTCCATGCAGAAGATGCCGCCCTTGAATGGGCGTAGCCAGTCGTGAAGGGCCAGCTGGAGATCTTGGCGAGAGAACACGCGGTCCGGAAATTGACCTAGTTGCGGCAACACAGCTTCCTGGACAAATGCACTGCAGGCGCGTCGATCGAAGTCGTTGCACTCTGCGTAGAACTCCTGGCCATCGTCGGCAACCAACGCAACGCTTATTAGATTGCAGTCGATGAAGTCGGTGAACTCTGTATCAACAAAGATTCGCATTGTCCCCCCTTGGTGTTGAGCGCCAGTTTCGTAACGATACTAGAATGCGCGTTTTGCGTTCGCCATGTGGGCTCGCGTTACTCTCTCGGCGCGGGCGCAAGCCGCGACTCGACGATCGAGAGAAACTCAGCAATCGAAAACCCGAGCCCTCTGCACAGCGCGGCGACTGTGTCGAGCGTTGGTGACCGGCGACCCTGCTCCAAGAGCGAGATGTACGTTCGGTCTAGGTTTACAGCAAACGCCAGCGTTTCCTGCGTGAGATTTTGAGATGTCCGGAGCGTTCGCAGTGTGAGGCCGAATGCGGCGTTATGGTTGCCGCGAGCTGGATAGGTGTCTAACTTGAGACGATAAGGGGTATCGCTTTGCGAAGCACTGCTGTGTATTTTCTCAAGATCGATAGGTTTGATTTTCATTGGGTTTGAAATTGTAGATTCGATTCTCAACTGCACGAACCGTCGCCGGATGAAATCGCCCGGCGATGGTTCGTGCTCTTGCCGGTTCCTGCAGTAGTAGCGGCTACTTGTTAAGTGGCAGAGACATCCGCAACGCGATAGAAATACTGCCGTGAGCGATCCACGGACGGCCCCGTGATCGCATCGACCCCCCGTTCGCTGAGGCGGCGCAGAGCCGCCTTCGGAGAGACGTCCCAACGTTTGGCAATATCGACCAGTGAGACGTAGGTTGATCGGAACTTCACGACGTCATCTTTTGTGACCAGATCTATCGCTCGACCATTGACGTGATACACCTCATGAGGCAATAGACCGGATCGGATCAGGTGATACGCAACCTCCTCCTTTATTGAAAGCGCCTGTGCGACTACCTGGGCGCTCATCGTCGATGGGGGAAGACACTTCGCATCGCAGATAACCGAACGGACGTCGTCCTTGTGCACCAGATATGCTCCAATTCCGCGGACGCCTGCTGCCTTTCCGAACGATCGTATTGCCCCGCTAAGCAGCGACTCGATGACCCTCAAGAACACCGCGTTATCTCTACACATGTGGCGGAGTACATGTCCGAGCAGCAGAGTCTCCTCGGGCGAATGGTCCGCGCGGTCGTATGCGGGAAGATCAAGCAGGCGGCGCACTTCGTGCACGGATATAGACCACTTGCTCCTATGATAATTTGGAGCTTCCCCGATCAGGCCGGCAGTCAACAAGATGCGAATCCGGCGGCGGCTTATGCCAAGCAGTTCGCTAGTTGCATGTAGATCGATGGCATCGCGAAGAGCGGCCCTCGTCTGCGCAACACTGTTTGCGTCCGCGACAGCAAAGCGTCGCCCAATCGGACTACGAAGAATGCGAGCATTGAGTCGGCCGGTCGAAATCAGCCGCCAGATCATGCTGCGCGAGCACCCCAACTCCCGGCGAATCTCGGATGCGGACAACATGGTGTGCCACCTTCGCTTGCTGAACGCGCGATGCCGTCCGTCGATTGCCCCATGCCAGTGGCCATCGAGGTGTGCTTCGAACTCTCGCCTCATGAAGTCGAATTCATCGCCCGCGAGTGTCTTGTAAAGTAAGCGATAAAGGGCGGAGTATTTTCGACGAATGCTCGTTTCGGTAGTGGTCTTTTCATCGTACTTGGCCATCATAGTCTGGAAGCTATATGGCCAGTGCAGCAAAAGTTGAGAGCATTGATCCACATAGTCTGCGGCCGTGCTCAAATTCTGAAGCTCTGGTGTCCGACCATGACGATGTGTAGGGCGAGCGGATATGTGCGGCGCCAATGCATGGAGCAGGCGCAAGAGTTGAGTTTGTGAAAGGCGTGCAAAAGGCGTGACAACACGGCGCGAAGCTCGTTGCTCGGAACTGACTAGCTGCCTCGAGCCGTTACTGCTGCACCATTGCATTAACGTCATATGCGCTTCCGATGCTGGCTCCATTGGCATTTCGGTAAACCTCCGACCGCACGAGCACTGTATGTAGGACCCGCTCCTCCACGTCACCACTTTGCCGCATGCGTCGCACGACTCTCTTAGCATCGCGCCGTGTGTCGGACATGCTACGAATACGCTTAGCGACCATGCTGACCTCATGTAGTGGTCATCGGCTAGGCATGCCGGACACCAACGCATACGGATTCTATTGAGCCACGACTCCTTCTCCGGCGAAGCTGTGTTGCCGTCCCGTTTGATCCACGAAGGCCACGGCTCCGGCAGGCAATTCAGCTGTTTGGCCGAAACGAGGGTTAGATCGGCAAGATCTTCGATAGTGACGGGATTTTTTTGAAGGATGTCTTTGACGCAATCGAAGCTTCCTGGGTATCCATTGATACCCAGGAGCCGGCGCAGATACTCGGTGAGATTCTCATCTTTGTGAGGTGGATCGCGGAGCAAGAGAGGTGCGCGGCTCATCTTGCTCCCCTTCTCGATTGACGGCTCGTCTTCGGTTTCGCACCAATGCTCTCCGCCGCAAAGGGTTCTAGCCGTCTGTCCAAGCGACGAAGACAGAAGTCTTTGTTGAACGGGTTGAGTTGGCCATAGCCAGCCTCCCAAATTTGTTCGACGAAGGCTTGCTCTAGGATAGCTTCCGAAACGATTTTCGAATCGGAGCGGAATGCAAGCATGAGCGCGCGTTGAAATAGCGAGACCAAATAGCCGATCCGACCATCGGTCGCGTAGTACAGTCGCTCGAGTGCTTGGTATGACGAGGGCTGGAGTGCACATTGAACTGGTAGCGCGTCGAATAGAGTCGACACCAGAGCCATGAATTCCTGAATTCCTTGCTCGCTATCGAACGTCATGGGATCCATGGGCAGAGCGGCCGAAAATCGACGACGGAGCTGCCCATTTGTGGCGACAAGTATCTCGGCACGGCGAATACCGACAAGAACGACGGGTTTCGCGATTCGGTCCGCGAAGTTCTTGATCCAATCGCCCACTTTGTAGATCGTTGGCGACTGCCCTCGATCGTGAACATGTTGCAACTCGTCGAGTATGACCAAATCGACCGAACATGCCTGAATGAGTCCAATCAATCGTTCGGTCTTCGACGAGTTGGTCCCTTTGGATGGAGCCGGATCTCCAATTTTCGTCAGGAGACACTCGGCGACCGAACTGATGGTCGCTAGTGCTGGGATAGAAGCATAGAGGACAGGAACGACGTCGCGGTGCGGTTCAGAGTAGCGCTGATTTTCACCCTCGACAACTTTGCATACCGTAGTTTTGCCACAGCCAGTTTCACCGTATATAGCCAAGCATTCGGCGAGCCCCGTTCTTCGGTACAGGGTCAGCGATTCCGATATGCTGCGATAGGCGGTCTCGAATTGTGGAAACATGAGGGTTTCACGGCGAAACCGATCCAAGGCATCCAACTGCTTTGCAGACAAGGCTGAGATTTCCTTCATTTTTCCACCCGTTAGATGATGTTTCGCCGGATTCGATTTAGCTTTACCGAGGAATCTCGGGCGTTGACTGGGGAGGTCGTCACACGACATTTCTGAGGAGGGGGAAGACTCGGCGTTGCGTTCCCGGACGGGTTTTCGTTGCTCACGCCTAGCGCTTTAGCCGCCTTTCGTCGCTGCCGGAGATGCTTCGAGCTTGCAAGGCCAGATAAGGCCTCGGCAATTTCGATGCGTGCTTCCATTAGGCTCTTGGCGCGCTCACCGTTTTCCTCGCTATCACGACGGTACTTGCTGATCAATTTGTGCTGTGCCAAGCGAAGTCCTTTGGCGTAGCCTGCGTCGACGGCCGGCACGCGAATTTTCTCTTGCCCGTCGGGCGCCCAAAGCCATATAGAGCCAAGGTCTTCGGGGTCGTACGCAACTCGGACACGTACGCCTATGCCGTATGTAGAGATGATCGGTAGTAGTTCGTCGCTTGCGTAGTAAAGGCCATTGAGCAACACACCGTCATGGCGCAGGCTACGCCTTTTGTAGATTCCAAGGTGCAAAGCGATTTCCTCGGCCGACGCAGGAAGATTCTGAGATACGCCGGCAATTCCTTCTTCCCATTTTTTGCTCGGAGTGGTACCGATACCTTTGTGTACGGTTTGCGCGTAAACATCAAGAAGCCACTTCTCAAAGAGATGGGTGAATTCGGAAATTGTTAGAACCGTGTTGGTGAGTGGATCGTAGTCACCGCGAGCTGCGAAATGTGCAAGGCTGGTACCCGGCAATCTATGAGCAAAGGAATAATTGCAAGTCTTCAGAAAGCGCTCTACCACGCCCTTGAACCGAGGTTGCCTCTTTGGGCAAAACAACAACTGTATTTGCAAGTCGAAGCAGGCGGCAGCTAGGGAGGCGCTGTGAAACTCCGCGCCGTTGTCGCACACCAGCACTTCGAACCGGCCGTAGCAGGGCCAAGGGTTCTGCACGATCAGGTTTGGCACGACGGCTCTAGCTGGCTTCTTTGGAAGAAGTGCATGTCGGACGGCGCGCATGACTGCCAGTGTTGATGTGTCGTCAAAGCTAATGTAATAGCCTAACGGCATGCGGCTGAAGACGTCGATCAGCATTGTCAAGGTTGGCCGACCGCACGGAAGCCACGTTTTTTCGTCCAAGAGAAACACGTCGAATGGTGTATGGTCGATTTCTACCCGCTCAAGGACACGGGAAACTTGTACACCTCGTCGAACAATTCGATATCGTCGGTCAGCGACAGGTTTTCCTTCATTGAGTATAGTGATGTCGTACTCAGGCACTCTGCCGAACAATCGATACAGAGTCCTCGTATCGGGAATCTGAAGATGCTCGTTTTCTGGGAGAAAGTGATTGGCGTGGGTGATCTTTTTTGAAAGGCGGTCCTCGACATTTGTCATCACCAGTTTGCGAGCGATGGCTGCTTCCTCAACAATGCTTTCCATGAAGAGGTCAATGACTTTCTGGTCCGTTCGCGGTTTGCGTGGGCCTTTGAGGTCGTGTCGGGGTATTAGCCTGCGGGGATCGTTTGAGGTTCCAATCGCTTCGCACCAGCGATAAATGGTTGTGGGACTCGGAGGTTTTTTATCGTTGATTGTCTGGGCTACTTGCAGTATGAATGGTTGTAAAATTTTCGGTGTGTATGATGGGCGACCATTCGATAAAATGAGATCCACGTATGCTTTCCGCCGGAGTGCAGCTACTTGTACTGATTTTTTAAGCTCGCAAAACGGACGCCCATATCGGGAGCGCAAAGCGGCGTCGTCAGAAGGGGCATCTGCCTCGGTGAGACGTCGGGGTACGACCACCACTCGTCCTTCCGCGTAAGCCTCCAAAATCTCCTGCCTTGTCTTACGGACCAGGTCCAATGTCTCGCAATTCTCAAGTGTGACAATTCCATTATCGAGTGTGCGTTCGATACGGAATTTCACACCATCGATCTTAAAAACCTGTCCCTTCGTCAATGAGAAACCATTCATGCTTACTCTCCAGAGATATGTTGACAGGCGTGTCATGGCTGAGTGGACGATCGAGGGGGCATGTCGCATGCCCACGCATAAGAAGATCAACAACGGTACTTGAATCGAGGAGTTCGATAAGTTGTCCTAATGTAACGATCCCAGAATGAGATACCGTCCTCAGGCTGCGGCGAATCGCATCGTAGTCGACTGCGAAGAGTGGCGCGTCATATCGCAGGCGCCGGAGGTTGGTCAATCGCGGTTGCTTGCGAATGAGCTCGTCCGTTAGAACTAGGAATGACAACCCGAGTCGATGCATGTGCTCTTCGATGCGATCGAATTTGTCACGGATCTCCGGGACGGCCAGGCGACGCGCCGGCTTGATCTCGACCACGAATTGCCTGCCGTCCGTCAGTTCGAGCTGATAGTCAGGTGTGTAAAGGCGTGTCCGATCTCTATCGGGAAACGAGATGCGTATTGGCTGTTCATGATAGGCCGTGATTTTGGGAGACATCTCGAATAGGACACATGCATCTGCTTCCAGCAAGTGTTCATATCCGACCATTCGGTTATTTTTGCGACTCGGGAAGAGTCCACGCGGGATTCCTCCAGACCGCGTCACAATTTTGCGGACCGGTGTGTGCCCGGCAGACCACGGTATCGGTATCGACCTCGTGTTCACTGTTGCTCCTTTTTTTGGGGTGTGAGCTACCCCTCGACAACTAGCCGTTGTCGAGAATTGCGCCGACGCTGGGCGAGCGCTATCCGCGATTCGACAAAGTTTGCTCGAATCGCATGGGGCGGCGGATCGAAAGGAAAAAGAAGGGCTTGACTCTGGGGGCGGAGCGGAGGAGACTCGAAATCGCCAAATTGCGAATCTTCTTTAGTTCCGACCACAGAGCGCTGCAGGCCCCTCGGGTTTGCGGCGCTTTTTCTTTACATGGCTCCTCCTTTGATAACGTCGACATTGTGTGGAGCGTCAAATTTCCGGTTCCGCACAAGTGCCGCGTGAACGCTTGCGATAACCTCCACGTCTGCCGGACTCAATTGCGGCAGGTCCTCCGCGATGGCCATCAACACGGCGTGCTTGCGCGGCGACAGTTCTTCCGGCAGGCGGAAGAATCGCTGGGACCTGCGCGCCGCGTCGTTTAACTGACGACGTCCGTCGCTGTCGAGCTCCAAAGCTCGACCGAGCATGTCCAAGAAAGGCGAGCCATCTGGCGTCCGCCGTCCAGTCTCTACTGCGCTGATGTAGGTGTCGTCGACACCCATACGTGCTGCAAGCGCGGCCTGCGTGAGGCCGAGCTCGGTTCGATGATCTCGAACGAAGCTTCCGAGTGCGGTCATCAAGTCGACTACATGTAGAAGATGGGAGATGTATCAGGATATCGATCGCTTTCTTCGCCGGCAATCGATGGATAGCGCTACGGCCAGAGAATGATGGAGCAACGTACATTTAGAATTCGTCTCGGTCGAGACAAATTAAATATCTGTTTTTTGTTTCGATTTAAAGGGAAAACTAAAATTTCGTGGAAAAATTATTAATTTAGGTGGCAGATGACCAGTCTGGAAAAATCGAACTCTTAGATCACACGCGCAAAAGAATGAAAGGTCCTAAGGGGCCGACGAAAGTCGATGGTTTATTAAATTTTTCTATTGAGTGCTTTGCGCGTTAGTTTTTTCAGGCGACCCGATGGTTGGTTTCAGAAGAGAGGCGAATTATTTCGCCGAGCCTAGGGAGAGGTGGAGACGCCTCACCATGCGCATGCGGTATGGTATGTCTGCCCGCAAGTCTCAATAGCATCGATGCACGAGCGCACGAACTTTGCGCTCACGCCATTACTCGATCACCTGCGCCGGTATGGATTTGCGACGCTATCGCACCAAATCCTTCAACCAACTACAAGTCCACACCAAGCAACCGTCGATTTGCTGGCGAACCAAATAGCGTCTCCACGAGCCATGGCTTGGCGGAGAGGTGCTGAGGAGGACTTGTCGTTGTTGTTACGATGTACTGAAACAGAGTGGGGCCGATCCGCTCCAGTTCGGCAACCAATTCAAACAGCCGCCGGTATACACTCAACCCCAAATCAGCTTCACGCGGGCTATCGTGGACAAAGAATGCCGGGACATATGTCTTCCCCTCGATACTCATACACAAGGCGGCCAGATCAAAGGCGATGACCTTGAGCGATTCGATTGCCGCAGTTGAGCGCGCGCCCCCGAGCTCGACGTTCAACTTCAATCGATCTGCACCAAGAAGCACACGGCCGTTCGACTCAGGCGCGATCAGCGCACGGATCACGGCGTCGAACTGCGCAGACAATTGGTCGAAGGCCTCGCGCTGTGCCGCCTCGCGATAGGTTCCTAACTGATCACGCTTGGCCTCAATGAGTTCAGCATGCTTGTCCGATTTGGCTCTTGCCGCCTCAAGTTCGTCATAAAGATCCGCGAGCCGCTTTGCCCCCTCTCTTCCCATCTGCGCGCCGCGCCACGCTCCAGAGCGTGCGTTTTGCGCCTTCTCGGCAGCATCGAGTGCTTTTTTCAGCTCTCGTTGTTGGGTGCGGGCGGCTGGCAATGCTTGAGCAGCCCCGCGCAAGGCATCCTCATTCGCTTTTAGGTCCAGTTCGCACTGCCGGACTTTGTCTTCCAACTGCTTGGCGCGTCGACGCAAGCCATCTAGATCGGGCATCTTGTGCGACAACCCACACCCCTCTGCGAGAGCGCGATCGATAGGCACTTCGCAGACGAGGCAGACAGGTGAGGCTGCGTCATGAACCAGCATTGTTCCAGCGCTCAATTCGCCTTTTAGCGTTGGTAACAGCCCTTTCAGCACCGCAATCGTATTTTTCGCGGCTGTTTCACTCTTCTCCAGCTCCGAAACAATGCTCTGCTTAATTTCATATTTTGCGCGCAGTTCCGCAACATCTCCCTGCATATCCGTACTATCAACTTTGGCTAGCTTCGCCAGCCTCTCGGTGGCAGCGCGCCGAAGCACATCAACGCATAGCTTTCCCTCAGGCAGATCTTCGACAATCAGCCCAACTGCCTCCGCCGCCTCCTTGCGCGAACGCCTCACTTGCCACAGCAGTCGATCGACCTCAGTGCCTGTTGCTTTGGCACTCTCTTCAATCTTCGAAATATCTGTTCGCGCCGTGAGCTCTTCGATACCGATGGCCCCCAACAACGCCCGAAGAGCTTCCAGCACACGCGTCTGAGACATCGATCGAACTGGCGACCCAGACTCGGAATCCGCCGCACGCCAATCCAAAACTTTGTCGAAGCGGCACTCCTGGTCACGCGTCAGCCACGCCAGCGCGATCAGCCACGGATCGTGCGCTCGTTCGCCCTGGATCAAAGCAGCGATGGGTTCGGTCAACACCTGGCGCTGGATCGCCTCGATAAGCGGAGCCATTCCCGTCGGCTGTTCCGGCGGCGACTCCAGCAGCGTCTGAGGCAATTGCCCCTGCACCGCGTAGTGCTCTCGGCTTAGCCCCAATGGGCGCACCACGCCCCACAGTTTTCCACACAGCATCACTTCGGCGGTGACCCGGCCTGAGGGGAAAGCTGCGGCAATATGTTGCTGTTGCTCTTCTGTCGAGTGTCCTTGCTCGCCCAGGCAGTAACGTAGCAAGCGGCAGAACAGCGTCTTGCCACTGCCATGGCCTAGACGGTTACTGCCGGTGTCGTCACCTGCTTCCGCTGGATCGGGTGACCAAACGACATTCAATCCCGGGCGTAAAGAGATGTCGCGGATTATGGTTTCGGCATCTCTCCAGAGTGTGAGCCTACGCACCCATAGGCGCGGCTCGCGCTCGCCCACACGAGGCGTAACCTTCAGAGATTCACCGGCAAATAAGTCAGGCTGCCTGCTCATTGACGAACTCCACCAAGTCTAGAGGGAGGCCTTGCAGCAGCGTGCCCATATCTTTCTCCTTTAGCCAGCCGACGATCCACCGTGCCCGGCCATCAGCCCAACCCGAAGTGTCATAAAACTGCAGGCCATCGCCTGGTGCCCAAGTGTCCAGAAGCGGCTCCTCCACTAGTTCGCCACGGGCGCGCATCTTCTTCACAGCCACTCCGAAGCTTGTGCGTGCGACTGGTATCAGCCTGTCGACGCCCTCAGGCAGTTCCGCGGCTTGGGAACCGACGAGCAGACACCACTGGACCGCCACGGGCTGTGGCGCAATGCGGGCAAACAGCCCAGGTTCGGCACACATCAGCGCCGCCAGTCGTACTTGCTGCATCGCAGCCGGCGCGGCAAAGGCTTTCAACACCGCAGCCAGCGCCATTGTGTCGTTCGTTGCTGGATCCTCACCTGCAGAGGCCCAGACGGCCTTCGGCAGTGCGGCGACTTCGGCCAAAACAGTTTCGAACGCGGGCGTGCCGACGAGCGCAGTTGGCGGAGCGGCCGCGGCGGCCCGCTTTGCCGACGGTCGCGTGATTTTGCCCTTCTCCGGCGCTTGCACCGCCTCTTGTCCGGCACGCTCGTGGTTCAGTGCCAGTAGCCGTTTGAGGATCTCCTTGCGCGCCATGGGACTGATCGTATAGCGCACGTTGTCGTTCTCGGGCAGGGTGTCGATCTCAACGAAATCATGGCCGAGGTTCAACTCGCCCCATCCATAGGCATCGCGGACGGCGTTATCGAGGGCGACATGCAAGCGGCGCAGTTCGATTAGGCCATCAAAGCCCGTGCGGGCTATGTCGGCGGGTTTCTTACTGACCTTGGCGACCAACTCGGGACTTAGGTCCCGCGAATGGAAAAGATTGTAGATGTCGGTAAGGCCGAGCCAGAGTTCGTGCATCAAGTGACGGCGGCACTCGTGGTATTTCTCGCCAGTTTCGACCAACGTCGGATTCGCAGCTCGCCACAAGCCGTCGGGAAACGCGAAGGTCTCGAAGCAATCCGATGGCGAATACCGAAGTCGGGTCTCCAACGCACCGCTGTACTTGCGAGCCCAGACTTCATGAAGCGTGGATTGAACAACGGCGTAATGGTCCCATCGGTCAGACGTGAAGACGTAGAGCGCATCGGAGAACACTCGATTGGTCGGTGACGCCGAAAAGTTGAGGTGCTTGGTCGTGCGGGCCGCAATGAAGCACCTATCCAAACCGTCCAGTCCGTGATAAAGCCCGGCAGCTCGCTCGGCGTACTGCCACCAACGCTCACGCCTAGCAGCACGATTGCCCTTGGCGCGAATGGGCTTTACCAACTCCTCGACTCTGGCAAACGGCGCAACATACTCAGACGCCTTCTCAAGGCTCCAATCGAAGAAATTGATGATGGTTCGCCCTGGCTTCTGCTCAGGATCACCATTGAGCTCTTGTCCATTAATGATTGGAAACAATACGTCTGCGTTCTTCCGGTCGATGCTGCGCAGTCTTTCGGCCTCGCTTTGGTCCAACAAAAATCCATCGCCCAAGAATATCGAACCCTGAAATACCTTCGCTTTATTTGCTCGAAGCTCCTGCGGCTCGCCGTCATCGGCCGCGTCTTCCAAAAACGCATTGATCGTGTCCACATAGCGGCCATCAAGCTGACGCGATTGACTCCATGTCCCGTTGTGCACGGTCACCATCGACACTACCAAGTTGGCTCGTCCGGGCCACTTGATCGCCCGCGCCGCGTAGTTGATCTGCCCGCCTGCGGCCAAGATTCTTTCCAGCCCGTCGCGACGAACATCGCCGTCTTTGATTGAGTTTGTCGCAAGAAATGAAATGAATCCACCTGGCTTCAGGAGGCTAAAGATGCGACGAACGAAGTAGACAACGAGATCGCTGAGCCCCGCAGGAGCATACTCCCACTTCACGTAGTGACAGAAAGGGTGGCCGTAGCTCCCGCTCAGGTCTTGGCCCCCGAGGTAGGGTGGGTTTCCCAAGATGCAGTCGAATCCGCCCCCCGCCATAACTTCCGGGAACGCCAAGAACCAATGGAAAAAGCGCTTCCTCTCGGCTACTGCCCACGCTTCGGCCACCGACTGTCCCTGCGGCTTGCACTCACCTCTCCAGTAGCCGCGAAATTCTTCCTCGGTGATGTGCATTCCCGACTGATTCTTCAGCTTCGGAAGATAGAATTGCGCGATCGGCAACGCCGCAAGCTGCTCCAGCCATAACGCTTCTGCCGAATGAGACAGCGCGTCGAAACGCCGCCGCTTGGCATCTACCTCTTCCGGTGTATGTTCAGGCAACACTTCCAGCCCACGCCAGCCCTTGAGCGCCTCGTCGAGTTGCCGTTCCACCTCAGGGTTGAACCTCAACAAACGCTGTCCCGCATGCTCTGCACGGTTGCGTTGCCGTAGCTGGGTCGCGATCTCGCGGTCGTCCCCCGGCATTGCGGCGAAGGCTTCGTTGGGAATGCCCCGCGCCTCAATATCCCCGCGCCGTACGTAGCCCACGATGGCATTGCCGCACTTGATGTGGTGGTCCAGAAAGCTCAGCGGTTCGCCCGGCACGTGCGCTTCCAGCCAAAGCGCCACCTTACATAATTCCACTGCCAGCGGGTTCAGATCCACGCCGTAGATACAGTGGCGGATCACATCTCGGATCGCCATGCGTAGCGCCAGCGGCGACGGTTGATCTTCGCCGGTGCGAACGATGGCTAGTTCCAATCCGATGCGTCGTGCCGCAGCAAGCAGGATGTGGCCGGACCCGCAGGCCACGTCGGCTACGCGCAGCGAGAGTAGCGCGGCCTGTGGATCCGCGGCCTTCAATCGTTCGACAATCAGGTAGTCCAGCGAGTGCTTGATGAGCGGCTGCACAAGTTCGTCCGGCGTATAGTGCGAGCCGGTATTAGCGCGCTCGTCACCGTGCCTAAAGGCGAAGCTGGTCCGTGCGCCGTCCGGCAGGATGACTGGTTCATACTCCAGTAAGCCCTCGTACACCGATCCAAACTCCTCGACGTTGAGCGCGCCATAGTTGGCGCGAATAAGCTGGCCAGTATCTGGGTGCGCGTACACGCTCAAGGCGCATAGCGCCGCGAGTAGCGCGTCATTGCCCAGCGTGCAACCGGCCAACGTTGCGATGGCCTGAGGGCTGAACAGATCGCCAGCCAGCGGCGGCACGCCCAGCTTGGTTCCAGGGCCGCCGGCCTCGAAAAGGCGAAAGCTGGCTAGCAGCGCCGGCCACAGGTCGGCATGGCGGCGGTCGGCCAAATGGCGTTTCTCGCTCAGGCGGCGCAGCCGCGTCACGCTGTAGAACTGCTCATAGATATCGCGTTGTCGTGTTGGCGCGCCGTGTGGGAAGATAAGGCCGCGCTCCTCGATGACCATCAGGAACAGCAAGCGGTAGATCAGACGCAGCAACTGCTTGTAGAAATCTGCAGCGCTCAACTGGCCGCCAACGACTTGCTCGCGCAACGCCTCGTTGGACTTGTGCTGCAAAAAACCGTTTGCTAGGCCAACGATAGCCTGCTCCACTGCTTTTGAGAGACCTTCACGTATGCGCGAGCCAGCGTCTAGCGAGTCCTGGTGGTAGCGCTCAATCCAGCTGTGCGCAGCCTCATCACAATTGACTGGCAAACGGCTGGCATGCAGTAGGCGGTAAAGCACTGCGAAGTCGGCAAACAGGCCATCCCCGAAGATGCGGTCGAGATCGAACTCGAGGTAGGTGAGCTTGACCAGGCGCGAGCTATCGCGCAGCAGGCGCAGCACCCGGCCATTGGTGACCAGCGCGTACAGCTCATCGGTCAGATTCAGGTATTCCTGCACAATAGCGTGGGCGGACATGCGTAGCATGCCGGGACGCGGTTCAGGCTTGCGGTCCAATCCCGCGGGGTCGCGCGCACCGACCACGTGTACCACGGTACCGCCGCGATTGATCACACGGTGCGAGAGCGGGTAGAGCTTGCCGTTGGCCTCAGCACTCTTGGCTTGGTATTCAAGCTGGTAGCCAAGCAGACCCAGCAATGGCAGTACCCATTGTTGGCGCGTTTCGGTCGTAGCAGAGCTCTCGGGACGCAGCGATTCAAGCCTGCGCTGGAAAATGCGCCAGTAGTCCTGTGCATCGGCCCAGGCGCGGGCGATCTCATCTTTGACCCGAGCGGTGCCCTCTAGCCCGAAGTCGGCGGCCCGCTGGCCGGCTAGATCATCGAGGCGGCCCAGGACGTCGGGCGAGAGAATGGAGCCCTCGATGCGTATACTGGGGTAATTCATGGTGCTACCTCCGGCAGCAGCACGTAGATACCCAGAAGGTCCATCGGCAACACCGGATAGACGACCTGGAAGCGCTGTTTGTCCATCAGTGCACTAAAGCGTTCATGGGCCTCGACGAGGCGCTTGGATTGCGCTTCGGCGATCTCGGTGAAGGCGTCTCCCAGTGCATCCAACAGACCCAGTTCGTTGTCCAGGAAGTCAGCGCGTGCCTGGAATGACAGGTCGGAAGTGGCTCGCGCCTCGGCGATAAGAGTCTTAGCCGCAGCTTGATCCAGGAGCTCTTTCTGCTGCGGCGTGCCTCGCCAGCCCCAGAGCAGCATTTCCTCAGCGACAATCTGATGATGGCTATTCGACTGCTCGATTACGTTACGGCAACGGAAAAACAGCAGTGAAGTCTTCACGCTTACCGCACGGGTGCGAATAACAGCGGCACGGGCTGCACGCTTGTCCTGACGATTGATGGTGTTAGCCATTACCGTCTGACATAGCAGTTCAACGAAGGGATGGTTACGGCCCAGGTACAGGTGGCCCTCAGGCGTAGGCGAGCGGAAGCTGACGAGCAGTGTCTCGCCGGCGGGCAACGCCTCACGCAGTGTTGCCGTCAGGTTGGCAGTGACAACGCGGTAGCCCGCGCCCAAGGGTGAAATCTGCACGCCCATGAGGTTGGCCAGCACACCGGTAACGAAGCTCTCCACCGCCTGGGGATCGCCGATGGCTTCGTCTACTTCGCGCAGATCGGCCTCGATCTCGTGTGCCTTGATGGCGTGCTGGGCGAAGATGCTGCGTGAGGCTTTCTCGCGCGCAGCAGCTTCGTCAAGTTTATGCGTGACCTCAATCTTGGCGGCGGCTGCTTCCTCGAACTCGCTGAAGTCGAAAAGCAGACCTTGCACGCCGTGCTCTGTGCCGATGTGACGATTAGGGTTAAGCAACAGTGCCTGCGTGATGGTGTCGATGATGCTCTGCGAGTCTTCGGGGAAAGGCACATTGATGCCAGTGGAGCGCTTGATCTCGCGTACCTTGCGTAGCAGTATGTCGAGCACGACGCCGTCGATAGGATTATCGGCGCCATAGAGCAGGCAGGCTTTGACCTCAGGCGCTACTTGACCGAAGCGGTCCACGCGGCCTTCACGTTGCTCCAGGCGGTTGGGATTCCAAGGCAGGTCATAGTGGAGGACGGCGGTGAACTGATCTTGCAGGTTGATGCCTTCGCTCAGGCAGTCTGTGGCGATGAGCACGCGTAAACCGGACTTGCCCATGGCTTCGATGCGCTGCTTGCGTATCTCGTCGGGCAGCTCGCTGGTGATAACTTGCAGGTCAAGCTTGGGGAACTGCTGACGCAGCAGTGGTTCCAGATGCTCGCCGACGTACTTTGCAGTCTCGATGTAACGGCAGAAGACGACTGGGCAGAAAGGCGTAGGGAATTTGAGCCAATCGGCAATTTCCTTGGCTGTGGCAGCAAGCTTGCGGTCGTGGTCTGGCCCGACGAGTGTTTGCAAACGTTCGGCAAAGCCACGCAATTGGCGGCGCTGGTACTCGGACCAGTCTGCGCGTTCGATGATCTGGATCGGCGCGTTGTCACCTTCGTACCCAAACTCGGTGTCGCCGACCGGATTGGGAGCGTCGTCAGGCTGAGCATCACCTTCTTCCGTTTGCCCAACCTTGGCGAGTGCCGACATGCGGGTATTCAACATCTCAATGCCAGCGGCGGGGCTCGACATCACGCCGCGCAACAAGCCCAGTGCCGTCCAGTAGTGAACGCGCTGGCGATGGCTGTCTTTGTCAGGTGCGATCAGCTTGCGCGAGAAGTCGATCAGCTCGCCGAAGAGTTGCAGGTAGCGCGCCGAGAGCTTGTAGTTCAGCTCGAAGGCATCACGACTGGGGAAAGGCGTGTCTTCGCCCAGCCATTTTTCGACGTCACCGCGCTTGCGCTGGACGAAATGGCGGGCCAACTCCGTGCGCTCGGCACGAGAGGCGGAGGGCAGGTCGATGTATTCGAACTCGGACTGGAGCAGGCCGAGCAGTGACTGGAACTCTTCAGATTTGCCACTGTGCGGCGTGGCAGTGAGCAAAATCAGGTGTTGGTCGGGTTTGGCGGCAATGCGGCTTACCAAGTGATAGCGCTGCTGCTGACTAGCCGAGGTGCCAGTCGGACGAGCACAGGTGTGCGCCTCGTCAACGACAACCAGCTCGGGGCATTGCTCGATGAAGACATCGCGCCGCACTTCGGACTTGATGAAGTCGATGCTGATAACTTGATACGGATAGTGGTCGTACACACTAGTGTCGCCGTGGATCTGGCGGTCCAGCCGGGCCTGTGTATTGGAGCGGATGATCACGGCTTCCAGATCGAGCTTAGCTCGGATCTCGGCCTGCCATTGCTCGCACAAGTGCGGCAGGCAGATGACGGCAAAGCGCTTGATGCGGCGGCGCTCCAGCAATTCGCGAATGATGAGCAGCGACTCGACCGTCTTGCCCACCCCAACGTCGTCTGCTACGAGCAGGCGGATACGCTCTTGGCGCAACGCCATGACGAGTGGGACCATCTGGTACGAGCGAGGGCGGAACGAAAGCTTGGCCAGGCAACGAAATGGCCCCGCACCATTTCGGAAGGCTAGGCGCGCGGCATCATAGAGCAAGCGTGCCGTGGCGAAGTCGCCGAGGTCGGCGGCCCCGGGTTCCTCGAAGCGGGCGTCCTGTGGCTGTTCTCCACCCAACGGCAGATACAGACCTGCAATTTCGTCGTCGGAGCCGCCCAGCGGCTTCAGGACCAGCAGCTCCGGGTCTTCCGAGGGCAGCACGACCCAATCGCGCCCGCGTAGCGAGACCAGCTTACCGGGTTGCAGGGCAAGGTTCATTTTACTTTCTTGAAAATGTCCGGACGCGCGGCCACCTTGGCGGCCAGATTGTCCTTGTAGTAGTAGACCCAGACCTCGTCGCCGCGAGCAAGGATGGCCTGGCGCTTGGTGGCGTCGTCGGCCTGTACCGAAGGGTCGTCATGTGGCGTACCGTCGCAGAAGATCCAGATACGAGGCTCGTAATAGAAGTCTGGCCGGACGTAGAGGCCGTCGACGGATTTCTGCGCAGCATCAGGCAGGCGAAGGCCGTTAGCGTGCAGATGCTCGATGAACTTGCGCTCGGTGGAAGAGCTGGAGTCCAGGTTCTTCAACAAGGTGGTGTATTGTTCCTCGTAACTGCTATAGCTCTTGTTGGTCTGGATCTCCAGTTCGCATAGGGCCAGCTTCGCGAGGGCGTCTTGGATCAGGTGGCGATCGATTGTCTGGTGATCGCGTTGGTTGTAGTAGCTGAGCAAATCGTCGTACGAGGCCGGACCTTTGTAGTCAGAGGCGTCGAAGCGGCAGAGCGTACGCGCCTGCTCGACCACCGCTTGGAAGGCGTCAATATCTTCGACGAAGCGAGAGAGGATGCCTAGGCTACCTTCGGCCGACTCGTACAGCAGAATATTGGGTGCCTTGGGGTCGCCGACGCTAATGACGCCGACTTCGTTCGATTCGACCTGGAAGACCTGCTCGATGGCGCGCTTGAGCGCATACTGAAGCGTGATAACGCCCTCCGGCGTGAGGCCGAGGGGTTGGACAGGGACGATGTAGAGAGCATCGGCCAGGTTCGAAGTCCAGAGGTGAACGCGGCGGTATTCCTCGCGCTGCTGATCGTTGGCCTCCGGCATCGAAGCACGCCACTCACCGCTAACCATACCCATGGGAAAGCCATCGATACTTTGGGAGCGCCATTTTTCGCTGACGTGAACCAGGCGCGCCGCAGGTACGAACATCAGGTTGACCATTGCGTCCGTAGCCACCTTGAGGCGAGCGCGTTGCACCCGATCTACGTCACCGCCGTCGATGCTGAAATAGGTTTTAATTTCAAAGCCTCGCGAGGCGCGCTCTTCTTCCTCGCAAGAAATGCGATCCACCTCCTCCGCACGCGACTCAGCCATTTCAAGGAGGTTATGCAAGTGCAGCTTGTTGGTGTTGTCCGCGAGGCTAACGCTTGAGATTGGGCAGATTTCCAACTGCAACTGGTCACCGACAAGGAAGTAACCAGCCTTGGTGCTGATCTTGGCTTCGGTAAGCGCGGCATCCGGCTCTTGCACGACGAGTTGGCGAACCTGGTATTTGCGACCGCTGTAGTAAATGATGTTCAGCGGACCGAATTCGCGCAACGCGATCGAGCGCGGGCGCGAGATAAATTCACCGTGCGTGTCGGCCGTAGGCAAAAACACACGTAGGGGAAGACGGGTGAAGTTGTAGCCGGGCAAGAAACCTTCGGCAGCCAGGTAGCGATAGGGATAGAACTCCGATAGTTCAGAGAATCCGCCACCCTGGTTGCGCAGCAGGTCGAGTTGGCGGGTGGCCTGATCCTGGGCTCGCTTGTACTTGCGGTACTCGTCGCTACCCAGGCTCAAGGTGCCGCTCTGGATCTTCTGCGTGGCCTTATCGAGCGTACTGCGAGCGGAGTGGTAGAGAACGCGCCACCGCTCGATGGCGTGGTCCAAGTTATCAGGCAATGCTTGCAGGGTCTTCTCGGACCAGGCGTCGGTAAACCAGTGCGCGGCCTTTTCCTTAAGAGTGGGCTCGAAGTCCTTGATGACGCGTTGGAAGCCGGCTCGAACACGGTCCTTGGTCGCCGCACCTAATTGTAGGCCGGCGCGAACGGCCGGGAGCAGCGGAAGTTCGTGCTTCTCTTCGTCAATGAAGCGGGCCACGGCCGGCCGACCACTCTCACCGCTCTCCAGACCCGGCAGGCCGACTTCGGAGATCGCCAAGGCGTTGAGGTGTGTTTGCAGTAGCTCGCGATTGGCCAAATCCAAGCGTGGTGCCTGCACGACGCCAGCGACGAGATCAACCTGACGACTGAAGTAGTGGCGGTCGTGCGGCGAGTAGGTCGAACAATAGGTAAACACGAGAGCGCCCTGCCCACCCCGGCCCGCGCGGCCCGCGCGCTGGGCGTAGTTCGCTGGGTTCGGCGGCGCATTGCGCAAATGCACAACGCTCAGCCCGCCGATGTCAATGCCCAATTCCATGGTCGGTGAGCAGAACAATGCACTGATCGATTGACTGCGGATACGAGGCAGATCAGGGATATTTTTCTCGGGATCGAGGAACCACTCAGCGCGGAAACGCTCTTCGCGGTCGCGACGCTCGGCCACGCCAAGTTGGCCCGTGTGATCCTCGGCACGCAGGCGCTTCGCGGCGGCAAAGTCACGCTGATATAGATCCTGAAAGAAGCGGTTGGGCTTAGGTGCTTGCTGCTTATAGCTGCGGCGCTTAATGAGGTCCGCCTTGACGGTCTCGAGGTCACCTGGACGCCATAGGATCTTCTCGATACGCAGACGGTAGAGAGTGATGCTCTCGTTGTTCTCGCCTTTGGCAGACTGTGAAGCAAGATAGTCAGCGCCTTCGAGCTTCTTCAGCAGGGTCCTTATGAAGACGCCGTAATGGTCGCCACGCAATTCGATATCTAGTTCACGCTGCTTGACGAAGAGCTTAATGAACTTGCCCAAGCCGCTGGCCGGCCCCATACTTTTGGATGCCACTTTGGCGCTGCGATGCAGCGCTTCCAGACGCATGTAGAACGGCTCGCGCAGCGTTTCGTTGGGGTCTAGCGTCCACGGGCTACGCAACTTCTCGCGGAATAGCTTCTCGTGTTCGCGTAGCTTAGTGTGGGTCAGGTAGTTCTCGCTGTGAAGTGCATATTCGAGACGGAAGAAGTCGAGGATCGCGGTGAGGAAGAGCAGCCGGTCGTCGAGTTCTAGCTCGTCCAAGATAGGCACGTTTTCCCAATACTTGTCCTGGGCCGCAACCTCGGTCAGGTCCACATAACCTACGTCGAGTAGCGCACACTGCTCCAAATTGGGCAGAACGATGCGCCAGCTCCGGCGCAGATCTCCGAGCGCACGATAAAGCAGGAAAGTCTGGAACTGTTCGTCGTAGCTGCGCTTTATGTTGGGTAGCTCAGGCTCGTCGGCCCGGTTCGCGTACTCGATGAACGGGAGCTTCAGTGCCGAGAAGATGGTGGGCCCAAGGCGCTCGAACGTAAGACCCTCGTCGCCAGCACTCGCGACCGCGCGATGGATGCCGGCGCGCAGGCGCACCACCTGTACGAAGTCGTTGAAGTGGCCGGCCTGGAGGGCGGCGTCCTGGCGATTGTCGGTGAAGCTGATGAGTTTCTGGCTGCGCAGCTCGTAACCAGCGTCGCTAAGGCGGTTGAGGATTGAGAACGTTGTGATCGTGGTGGACGTGCTGCGGCCTTCGCTACCGAGCTTGGTGAGCTTAGTGCCTTCGTTGGTTTTGGTGTCGAAGAAGACGCCCGCCGTAGGGTCGAACAACAATGGAGCCTTCATGAACCAGCCCCACCATTTGAGCGTTTCGGTTTCTGAACAGTGGCCAGTTTCGTCGAAATACAGGCGCACCGGGAAGAAAGCGCGTTTGCGGGTGTCCGGGCCGTTCCGGCCCCGGTTCAGCCATGTGTCCGGCAGAAAAGTCAAATCCTCGCGGTCATCCCAAACGTCGTCACCCACGATCAGGTAGCCATCCTGGCCACCATCCTCTTCATCGCTAGACTCACGGAACTCGCGCGGCACCAGGCGGTCGCCGACGCGCGTAGCGCAGATGAAGGCGTGACCGCTGGAACGGCTGAAGACGTTAGGGAAAATCGGCTTCTTATTGTCCTCGTCGCTCTTGAAGAAGCCAGGTTCTAGCGTGACGAAGCGGTTCTCGTCCTGATCCAACGTCGTGTACACGGACCCGGTCTGCGAAATGAACTGGTGCAGCTTAAAGGGGAGCACCGTGTAGCGCTGACCAGCGTCTTGCAGCGATTGGTTTACGTTGCTGATCCAACGCAGTAAATCACCGAGAGCTTGCTTGGCAATCGGGGCGTCGACCCCTGCATCTGACGCAAGCCGTTGTATAACCTCGGTCAGCGTTTGTGGCCTGCCTCGGACAAGACCGGTCGGCGCCTCGGCCAGCGCGATGGAGCTTTCCAGCCACTTGCCGAGCGGATTGGAGCACAAAACATCAAGGCTAGCCTTACTGTCGATACCAGCCTGAACGGCCTTTCTGAGCGCGGCAACATCGGGCCGCTCGAGCTTGTCTCCAAGCGATGGCGCGAGCGATTCGTTCACCACCTGAGAGGCCAGGAAGGGCCTGCCGAACAACACCGACGCGACGTCGGCAATCTGTTGCTTCTGCTGAGCGAGATCACCACCGGACGCCATCGTGGCGGAAGTGCCAACGCAGACGAGCTTGTGCTTACATTGCGCCTGAATACGCCTGATGAGCATCGCCACGTCTGCGCCTTGGCGGCCGCGGTAGGTGTGCAACTCGTCGAAGACAAGGTACTGCAAGTGCTCGTAGATGCTGTCGCGTATGGTCTGCTCCGCAGTACGCGTAAGCAACAACTCCAGCATCATATAGTTGGTGAGCAGGACGTGAGGCGGGTTCTCGCGCATACTATCGCGGGTATCTTGCTTTTCCTGACCAGTGTATTGACCAAAGGTGATAGGAAAGGCTTGGCCCGTCGCCTTCTCGTAGTTCTCTTGATAGCGGCGAAACTCCGCGAACTGGGAGTTGATGAGCGCGTTCATCGGATACACGATAACCGCGCAGATGCCCCCCACAGCAGGCTTGGCCAGCAAGTCGTTAAATATCGTCGCGATGTAGGTTAGCGACTTGCCAGAGCCCGTGCCCGACGTGACGATGAAGTCCTTGCCTGCCGTGCCGAGTTGGATGGCGTCGACTTGATGCTTGTAGAGCGAGTAGCCTTTGAGAATGGAGACAAGGTCCGGATGAACGATGCCCATAGCGGCGACTTCAGCGACCGTGCCAGCGGATTCGAACGCGGGGTTGAACTGCAGCAATGGCTCCGGCCAGAGTCGACCTTCAGACAATCGTGCCTCGACCGCCGAGCGAATCTGGGGATCGATGATGTTGAGGAAGCTCTGGATGTACTTAGCGTAGTCGTCAACAACTCTGGAGTGGGTTCCTAGCACGTCCACTGAATCTACTTCCTTATTGTTGTGGGCTAGTTCTGACGTGGTCCTTCCGACAGCGGGACGCGCACGCCAGGCCACATTGTTGGCATTTTGCGTACCAGCCTTCTCTACGATGCCGAAGGCTGATACTGCAACTCCCGACTGCTTTACGTCAGGCTACAGCGGTACGGGCGTTTGCAGCATGGCGTCCGCGACCTATCAACGTAGTGCCGCCCAGTATACGGTGCTCCCGCGTGACACTCAGTGATCATAGATCATCGCCGTCGCCATCCGACACTTTTCAGTGGACAGTCTGCGGCTTAGCCCTTCTGACGAGGAATCCCAGGTCTTAAAACAACAAAGCCGACTCGCGGTCGGCTTTTGTTGTCGATGCATATCTTTGCACCCAGTGCAAAATTATCCTTCCTGCCTCATATGCAACGGGATTGGAACGGTTGTCAGGAAGAAGAGGGGGCGAGCCCCTCAACTTGTACTGCAAAGCTGAACGCCAACGCCATGGCTTTGCACTCGCTCTTAAAAATTTTCACCAGGAAAGGTGCATGACTCGCGCCAAATTTCTTCGGAAATTTTCACCAAATGCGTCTTCAATTTTCAGCTTTTGTGTCGAATTTTTCACTTATAGTGACATTCGACAGCTGGCAGGGCGTTCAAACGTCAATATTCCCCGCCCGCAACGCATTCGACTCGATAAACGCCCGCCGCGGCTCGACATCATCCCCCATGAGGGTAGTAAAGATCCCATCCGCAGCGATCGCATCTTCGATCTGCACACGCAGCAACCGCCGCACTGCCGGATCCATCGTCGTTTCCCACAGCTGCTCGGGGTTCATCTCGCCGAGCCCCTTATAGCGTTGTTTGGAGACGTTGCGTTCAGCATCGGCCAGCAGCCACTTCATCGCGCTCTTGAAGTCCGCCACGGCCATGCTGCGCTCACCGCGCTTGATGACCGCGCCTTCCCCAATCAGCCCCTTGAACGTATTCGCGGTGGTCACGAGCTGCTGATAATCCGCCGTGTGCTGGAATTCCTGGTCGATGACCGAAACCCGCACGTTGCCGTGATGGGTACGTTCGACATGCAGCGACCGCTGTTCGCGAACCGGGTCATACGAAGGCACGACACGAACTTCGTTCTTCAGCGCTTCATCATGCAACGCAGCGTGCAGCGCTTTAGCCGAAGCCTCAGTCGAAGTCTCAGTGGAAAGATCGATCACCACCCCATCCATGACCGCTTCCAGCGCAGCCGGGTCATACAACCGGCTCAACCGCTCGATCACGCTTTGCGACAGCAGATACGACCGTGCCAACTCCCCAAGCGCATCACCCGAAATCGCCGCAGCATTCTCACCCGGCACCAGCTCCGACCCTTGCAGCGCCAACCGCAGCATATGCGCGTTGAGCTCCACGTCGTCCTTCAGATACCGCTCGTCCTTGCCCGCCTTGATTTTGTAAAGCGGCGGCTGCGCGATATACACGTACCCGCGCTCGATCATGTCCGGCATCTGGCGATACAGGAACGTGAGCAGCAGCGTCCGGATGTGCGCCCCGTCGACGTCCGCGTCGGTCATGATGATGATGCGGTGATAACGCAGCTTCTCGAGGTTGTAATCTTCCTTGCCGATCCCGCACCCGAGCGCGGTCACGAGCGTGACGATCTGTTCCGACGACAGCAGCTTGTCGTAGCGTGCCTTTTCGACGTTCAGCACCTTGCCGCGCAGCGGCAGGATCGCCTGGAACTTGCGATCACGCCCTTGCTTCGCCGAGCCACCTGCCGAGTCACCCTCGACGATGTAGATTTCGCACTTCGCCGGGTCTTTCTCCTGGCAGTCCGCGAGCTTGCCCGGCAGGCCAACGCCATCGAGCACGCCCTTACGGCGCGTCATCTCGCGTGCCTTCCGCGCTGCATCACGTGCGCGAGCAGCCTCAACAATCTTCCCGCAGATGATCTTCGCGTCGATCGGCGTTTCGAGCAGGAACTCTTCCAGCGCCTTCGCCACAACCTCTTCAACCGGCGCACGAACCTCGGAAGAAACCAGCTTGTCCTTCGTCTGCGAGCTGAACTTCGGCTCCGGCACCTTCACGGACAGCACGCACGACAGCCCTTCGCGCATGTCGTCGCCGGTCGTCTCGACCTTCGCCTTCTTCGCGATTTCGTTGTCGGTGATGTACTTGTTGATGACGCGCGTCATCGCGGCCCGCAGGCCGGTCAGGTGCGTGCCGCCGTCGCGCTGCGGAATGTTGTTCGTGAAGCACAGCACGTTTTCGTTGTAGCTGTCGTTCCACTGCATCGCGACTTCGACGCCCACGCCATCCTTCTCGCCGTTGGCGAAGAACACCGTCGGGTGCAGGTTGGTCTTCGTCTTGTTGATGAACTCGACGAAGCCCTTCACACCGCCGGCGAACGCGAAATCGTCTTCCTTGCCCGAGCGCAGGTCCGTGAGACGAATCCGCACGCCGTTGTTCAGGAACGAGAGTTCACGCATCCGCTTCGCGAGGATGTCGTAGTGATACTCGACCGTGCCGAAAATGGTCGGATCGGCCATGAAGTGCACTTCGGTGCCGCGGTTCTCGGTGTCGCCGGTGATCAGCATCGGCGAAACTTCCACGCCGTCCACCGTCTCGAGCACGCGCTCCTGCGCGACGCCGCGATGGAACTCCATGAAATGCTTCTTGCCGTTCCGGCGCACGGTGAGGCGCAGCCAGCTCGACAGCGCGTTCACGCACGACACGCCCACGCCGTGCAGGCCGCCCGACACCTTGTAGCTGTTCTGGTCGAACTTGCCGCCGGCGTGCAGCTCGGTCATCACGATTTCAGCCGCACTGCGCTTCGGTTCGTGCTTGTCGTTCATCTTCACGTCGGTCGGAATCCCGCGGCCGTTGTCGGTCACGGAAATCGAGTTGTCGGCGTGAATCGTCACGTGGATGTCGTTGCAGTACCCGGCCAACGCTTCGTCGATCGAGTTGTCGAGCACCTCGAACACGAGGTGGTGCAGACCGGTGCCGTCAGACGTGTCGCCGATGTACATCCCGGGGCGCTTGCGCACCGCTTCCAGACCTTCGAGGATCTGGATCGACGAGGCGCCGTAGCTGCTGTTATCGGGTTGCGAATTGTGCTGTTCACTCATGGATATCTTCCGGTTCTGCGAGGCCACTCAGGTGGCGGCGCGGTGCGTTTCAGCGAGAAATCGCCGGGCCGCTCCAGTTTCCTGGCCCGCCCGAAGTGCCGAAAAGGCACTAAAAGGGCGGGTTGTCGGTTCGCCATAAAAACGCCAAAGGGGCTTGCCGCCCCCTGGTGTGTGTCGCGATGTCGTGCGCGTCAGATGCGCATCGGCATCACGACATACTTGAACTCGTCGTTCTCGGGCACGGTAATCAGCGCGCTCGAGCTGGCGTCGCCGAGGCTCACCTGCACGGTGTCGACCTTCAGGTTCGCGAGCACGTCGAGCAGATACGTGACGTTGAAGCCGATGTCGACGGTATCGCCCTGGTAGGCGATTTCGAGTTCTTCCTGCGCCTCTTCCTGATCGGCGTTGGTCGACATGATCTTCAGCTGGCCCGGTGCGATGATGCAGCGCACGCCCTTGAACTTGTCCGAGGTCAGGATCGCCGCGCGCTGCAGCGAACGCTGCAGTTCTTCACGGCCGATCTCGAACGTGTTCTTGTGCGCCTTCGGGATCACGCGCTGGAAGTCGGGGAACTTGCCCTCGACGAGTTTCGACACGAGCTCGACCTGGCCGAACGTGAACTTGGCCTGGGTTTGCGCGATGTCGATGGTGACGGTGTCGTCGATGTCTTCGAGCAGGCGCTGCAGCTCGAGAATCGTCTTGCGCGGCACGATGACTTCCTGGCGGCCGAACGTGCCGCCTTCGAGCTTCATCGACGAGAACGCGAGGCGGTGGCCGTCGGTGGCCACGGCCATCAGCTGGTCGCCGTCGACGACGAGCAGCATGCCGTTCAGGTAGTAGCGGATGTCCTGCTGCGCCATCGCGAAGTGAACCATGCCGAGCAGCTGGCGGAACGACTTCTGCGGGACGGTGAGCGTGGCGCCGAAATCCTTCGCCTGCGCGACGGTCGGGAACTCGTCGGCCGCGAGCGTCTGCAGTGCGAAGCGGCTCTTGCCCGATTGAACGGTGAGGCGCTTGTCGGCGAGCGACAGCGTGACCTGGCCGTCAGGCATCGCGCGCAGGATGTCGAGCAGCTTGCGCGCGGCGACGGTGGTCGCGACCTGGTCGCCGCCGACGCCGAAATCGGCGCGCGTGGTGATCTGCAGCTCCAGGTCGGTCGACAGGAACGAAACGTCCGGGCCGTTCTTGGTGATCAGCAGGTTGGCGAGGATCGGCAACGTATGGCGGCGTTCGACGATGCCGCTGACCGTTTGCAGCGGCCTGAGGAGTGTGTCTCGTTCGGTCTTGACCAGTTGCATAGAGTTCCTTCGTTGAGTAACGGCCTGCAGCGCAGCAGCCTCGCAGCGCCCCGCCGGCCGGGCTCTTGGCCCGCCACCACCGGGGCGGTCAAACCAGTATTGTGCCTCAAAACCGAACCGCCCCCCTTAAATTGGGGCGGAGGCCGAATTATCAAGCGCGGTGCGCGCGCTCAGCCCTTCAGCGTCTGTTCCAGCACGTGCAGCTCATGGTTGAGCTGCGCGTCCTTGCTGCGCTCGTCGGCGATCTTGCGCACCGCGTGCAGCACGGTAGTGTGATCGCGCCCGCCGAACAGCTCGCCGATTTCCGGCAGGCTCTTCTGCGTGAGTTCCTTCGCGAGATACATCGCAATCTGCCGCGGCCGCGCGATGTTCGCGGGGCGCTTCTTCGAATACATGTCGGCGACCTTGATGTTGTAGAAGTCGGCGACGGTCTTCTGGATGTTCTCGACCGAAATCTGCCGGTTCTGCACGGTCAGCAGGTCCTTCAGCGCTTCCTTGGTCAGCTCGATCGAGATCTCGCGGCCGTGGAACTTCGAATACGCGAGGATCTTGCGCAGCGCGCCTTCGAGTTCGCGCACGTTCGAGCGCAGGTGCTTCGCGACGAAGAACGCGACGTCTTCCGACAGGTTCACGCCTTCCGACTGCGCCTTGCGCATCAGGATCGCGACGCGCATTTCCAGCTCGGGCGGCTCGATCGCGACGGTGAGGCCCGAGTCGAAGCGCGAGATCAGGCGATCGTCGATGCCCGAGATTTCCTTCGGATACGTGTCGCTGGTGATGATCACCTGCGCCTTGTTCGCGACCAGCGCCTCGAACGCGTAGAAGAATTCCTCTTGCGTGCGCGACTTGCCGGAGAAGAACTGGATATCGTCGATCAGCAGCAGGTCGAGTGAGTGGTAGTAGCGCTTGAAGTCGTCGAACGCCTTGCGCTGGTACGCCTTCACCACGTCGGACACGTACTGTTCCGCATGGATGTAGCGGATCCGCGCGCCGGCCTTGTCGAGCAGCAGCTGGTTGCCGATCGCGTGGATCAGGTGGGTCTTGCCGAGGCCGACGCCGCCGTACAGGAACAGCGGGTTGTACGAGATGCCCGGGTTGTCCGCGACCTGGATCGCGGCGGCGCGCGCGAGCTGGTTCGCCTTACCGGTCACGAAGTTGTCGAACGTGAGCACGGGGTTCAGCTTCGAGCGCTCGTACATCGAATCGGCTTCGCCGCCGTTCGCGGGTGCCGCACCGGGGCCCGGACGCCACGTGCGGCGGCCGGCCGCCGCTTCGTGCGCGGGCAGGCTCGGCAGGTCGATGTCGGCGTCGTCGGCGTTCAGGTGATGCGCGGCGGCAGCCGATGGCGTCATCGGCACGTCGGCCGGCGCGCTCGGTGCGGCCGATGCATTCGCGGTCAGATTGGCGGCGATCGCGGCCACCGTGGCGGCCGGGCCGCTCGGTGCGAGCGGCGCACGCGGCGCGGCTGCGCCCGGTGCGGCGCTGGCCGCTGCACTGCGCATGCCTGCCTTCGGATCGAGGACGAACTGGACTTCGATCGGCGCATTCCAGAAATCTCGGGCCAGATCTGAGATCCGTCCCGAAAACTGGCTCTTGACCCAGTCCAGCTTGAAGCGGTTCGGCGCGGCGATGGACAGCGTGTTCGCCGACGCATCGAAGGCCACCGGGGCCAAGGGTTTGATCCACGTCACGTACTGCTGGGGCGTCAGCTCGCGCTCCAGCAGTGCGGAACAGTGTTGCCAGAAATCGTTCATCAAGTAACTGTCGTTTTTTGCGTGCACAGCGCGGCTCGCCGGCGCCCTTGTCGCGGTTGCGCAACAAGGCCCGAAGCGGTCGTGCGAGCGTGCCTCGGACGCCTGCGTCACAGTGTTGGAGGGGCAGGCGCGGGCCGAGGCGGCGTGCGGGATTCTTGGAGATAAGGCGAGATTCTACCGCCAAACGCGGCCACAGCGCGAGTTATCCACAGGCCGGGATTGTGGGTCGCGGGGCCGGATCGGCGCGGGCCGGCACAGGCGAGCGACTCCTAAAGTATTGACCGTCAAGAGAAAAACGGTTTAAATAGCGGGTTCCGCGAAAACCAATCCTGTATTCCCGGCGATTGCGTTCGCCCGAATGCCTCCGGTTAAGGGCACGCGGTCCCCTGAATTTCGACATTCTCGAACAAGTGAGAACATCATGAAACGTACTTACCAACCGTCCGTGACGCGCCGCAAGCGCACCCATGGCTTCCGTGTCCGCATGAAGACGGCAGGTGGCCGCAAGGTCATCAACGCTCGCCGCGCGAAGGGCCGCAAGCGCCTCGCCATCTAAGGCAGGTTGCGCGCTGTGTCCGCCGTCCGCAGTCCTGCGGAAGGTGCCGTCGAGCCGGGTGCGAATCCGTCGCAGACGAAAGCCGCCTTCCCGAAAGCTGCGCGACTTCTGAAAACGGATGAATTTTCATCCGTTTTTCGTTTGCGCCCCTGGCGGCGCTCCGCGCACTTCGTGATCTACGGCAAGCCGACCGGTCAGCCCGCGCGTCTGGGGCTCGTCGTCGGCAAGAAGTATGCGCCGCGTGCAGTAACACGTAACCTCGTGAAGCGGCTGGCGCGCGACGCGTTTCGCCTGCGCCGGACCGAATTCGCCGGTTACGACCTGCTGCTGCGGCAGCACACGCGCTTCGACAAGAAAGCGCTGCCGAGCGCGGCTTCCGCCCCGCTCGCGGCGATGTGCGCGGCCGAGATCCGCGAACTGCTCGACAGGGCAGTCCGGGAAATCGCCCGCCGGGCGTCGAAGCCCGCGTCCGAGTGACGCATCCGTGTCCGGTGCGGCGTTCGCGCCTGCCCGGCCGGTTTTGACGCGGCGTCTTACGGCGCCGCCCAAGGTATGGAAACGGTATTGATCGCCTTGCTGCGCTTCTACAAGGTTGCCGTGAGCCCGATGCTCGGCAACCGTTGCCGTTTTTATCCTTCCTGTTCGGATTACGCGCGCGAGGCAATCCAGTATCATGGCGCCGCGCGCGGCACGTATCTCGCCGTCAGGCGCGTGTGCCGATGCCATCCGTTTTCCGCGGGCGGCATCGACCTCGTCCCGCCGCCCAACTCCGACACTCGCGCTCGCGGCGAAGCCGACGCGCGGTCCCATCGACTCTGAGACAACGCATGGATATCAAACGCACCGTCCTATGGGTGATCTTCTTCATGTCAGCTGTCATGCTGTACGACAACTGGCAGCGCGACCATGGACGCCCGTCGATGTTCTTCCCGAGCGCCACGCAAACGGCCCCCGCGGCTGCGGGCGGTGCATCGGGCACGGGCGCGACGACGACGACCGTAGGTGACGCACCTGCCGCAGCCGCAGGCACCGCACCGTCGACGACGGCACCGGCCGCGCAGGCGCAGCTCGTGAAGTTCTCGACCGACGTGTATGACGGCGAAATCGACACGCGCGGCGGCACGCTCGCGAAGCTGACGCTGAAGAAGCAGGGCGACGGCAAGCAGCCCGACCTGTACATCACGCTGTTCGACCATACGGCCGGCCACACGTATCTCGCGCGCTCGGGCCTGCTCGGCGGCGACTTCCCGAACCACAACGACGTCTACACGCAGGTCAACGCGGGCCCGACGTCGCTGACGGGCGACCAGAACACGCTGAAGCTGTCGTTCGAATCGCCGGTGAAGGGCGGCGTGAAGGTCGTGAAGACCTACACGTTCACGCGCGGCAGCTACGTGATCGGCGTCGACACGAAGATCGACAACGTCGGCACGGCACCGGTCACGCCGACGGTCTACATGGAACTGGTGCGCGACAACACGGCCGTCGAAACGCCGATGTTCTCGCATACGTTCCTCGGGCCGGCGGTCTACACGGACGCGAAGCACTTCCAGAAGATCGACTTCAGCGACCTCGACAAGAACAAGGCGAACTTCGAGAAGTCCTCCGACAACGGCTGGGTCGCGATGGTGCAGCACTACTTCGCGTCGGCCTGGATTCCGCAGCAGGGCGCGAAGCGCGACATCTACGCTGAAAAGATCGATCCGGCGCTGTACCGCGTCGGCGTGAAGCAGCCGGTCGCCGCGATCGCGCCGGGCCAGTCGGCCGACGTGCAGGCGCGCCTGTTCGCCGGTCCGGAAGAAGAGCGCATGCTCGAGGGCGTCGCGCCGGGCCTGGAACTCGTGAAGGACTACGGCTGGGTGACGATCATCGCGAAGCCGCTGTTCTGGCTGCTCGAGAAGATCCACGGCTTCGTCGGCAACTGGGGCTGGGCGATCGTGCTGCTGACGGTGCTGATCAAGGCGGTGTTCTTCCCGCTGTCGGCTGCCAGCTACAAGTCGATGGCGCGCATGAAGGAAATCACGCCGCGCATGCAGGCGCTGCGCGAACGCTTCAAGAGCGATCCGCAGAAGATGAACGCCGCGCTGATGGAGCTGTACAAGACCGAGAAGGTCAATCCGTTCGGCGGCTGCCTGCCGGTCGTGATCCAGATCCCGGTGTTCATCTCGCTGTACTGGGTGCTGCTCGCGTCGGTCGAAATGCGCGGCGCGCCGTGGATTCTGTGGATTCACGACCTGTCGCAGCGCGACCCGTTCTTCATCCTGCCGGTGCTGATGGCCGTCTCGATGTTCGTGCAGACGAGCCTGAACCCGACGCCGCCGGACCCGGTCCAGGCGAAGATGATGAAGTTCATGCCGATCGCGTTCTCGGTGATGTTCTTCTTCTTCCCGGCAGGTCTCGTGCTGTACTACGTCGTGAACAACGTGCTGTCGATCGCGCAGCAGTACTACATCACGCGCAAGCTCGGCGGCGGCAAGAAGGCCTGACGCCCTTGGCACACGCGGGCGGCCAGCCGTCCGCGATGCACGTAAGAAAGCCGCATGGTTTCATCCATGCGGCTTTTTTGTTTCTGTCGCGTGGCGGCGCGGGGGCGTTGACCGCTGCCGTTCAGGCTTTCTTCGCTTCGATTTTCGTGTCGCCGCCGTAGAACTGCTCGATCAGTTCCTGAACGAGGTAACGCTGATGCGGCGGCAACGCCTCGATCTTCGACGCGAGTTCGATCGTCTCGGGTGTTGGCGGATAACGCTCGTCGCGCGGCAGCGGTTGCGGCGTCGTGTGTTCGGTCACGCTCGGCGACGGGCCGTAATGCAGCCAATGCAGTTCGACGCGCAACCAGTCGGCGAGCGTTTCGAGTTTGTCCGGCGTCGGAATCGTGCGGCCCGTCAGCCATTTGTGCGCGGTTTGCGGCGAAACCGGCTGCGCACCGCGGTGACGCAGATTGAACCGGTTCGCGAGTTCCGTCGCGCCGGTGACCTTGTCCGGGCTGCGCCGCAAGGCGAATTTCAGGCGTTCCGAGAACGCTGCTTTTTCTTCGGGTGTCGGCATGGGGGTGATTGTGCAATTCCGCCGACACGTCTCAGACAACCATATAGGCTAAACATAGCCTATACGGACGAATCCCAACCTGCCGTGGACCGTGCGGCGGAATTGGGGCCGCAGTGTCGGACCGTTCGGAAAGGCATACTCGTCCGAAATGGACAGGACGTGATTGTCCGGCATTGATACTCGACTTATCCCCGTCGGGATAAATTCGGGTAAGTTCGACGCCGATCAGGCGTCCGGTGGCGTGCGGGCCGGCAGGCTACAATGCCGGCGTCCCGATGCCCGAACTGTTGTGCGGGCGCACCACTGACGCTCTGTTCACCCGATTCATCCGATTCCCATGCTCGCTACCGATTCCGATCCGATCGTCGCCATTGCCACTGCTGCCGGCCGGGGGGGCATCGGCGTCGTCCGCGTGTCGTTCGGGCGCGGCGGCGAGGCGGCCGCGCTGCCGCTGATCGACGCGTTGTGCGGGCAGCGGCTCGCGCCGCGCCATGCGAGCTATGTGCCGTTCCTCGACGCGCACGGCGCGCCGCTCGACCGCGGAATCGCGCTGTATTTCCCCGCGCCGCATTCGTACACCGGCGAGCACGTGCTCGAGTTGCAGGGGCACGGCGGGCCGATCGTGATGCAGCTGCTGCTGCAGCGTTGCCTCGATGCGGGGCGCGGCTTCGGGTTGCGGCTCGCGGAACCGGGCGAGTTCACGCGGCGCGCGTTTCTGAACGACAAGCTCGACCTCGCGCAGGCCGAGGCGGTGGCCGACCTGATCGAGGCGAGTACTGAAGCGGCGGCGCGCTCGGCCGGGCGCTCGCTCGACGGCGCGTTCTCGCGGCAGATCCACGCGCTCGTCGAGGATGTGATCACGCTGCGGATGCTGGTCGAGGCGACGCTCGATTTCCCGGAAGAGGAAATCGACTTCCTGGAAGCGGCCGATGCGCGCGGCAAGCTCGCGAGGATCCGCGAGCAACTGGCGCACGTGCTCGGTGACGCGCGGCAGGGCGCGCTGCTGCGTGAAGGGTTGTCGGTCGTGCTCGCGGGGCAGCCGAACGTCGGCAAGTCGTCGCTGCTGAATGCGCTCGCCGGCGCGGAGCTGGCGATCGTTACGCCGATCGCGGGCACGACGCGCGACAAGGTCGCGCAGACGATCCAGGTCGAAGGGATTCCGCTGCACATCATCGATACGGCCGGGCTGCGCGAGACGGAGGACGAAGTCGAGCGGATCGGGATTGCGCGCACGTGGAGCGAGATCGAGCGCGCCGACGTCGTGCTGCATCTGCTCGATTCGCGCACGGGGATGACGGCGGACGACGAGACGATCGCGGCACGGTTCCCGGATGGCGTGCCGGTGGTGCGGGTGTTGAACAAGACGGACCTCACCGGCGTGCCGGCGTGCGTCGAGCATCCGGCGGCCGAAGGCGACCTGACCGAGGTGCATCTGTCGGCCAAGCGCGGCGACGGCATCGACATGTTGCGCGCGGAACTGCTGCGGATCGCGGGGTGGCAGGCGGGGGCGGAAGGCGTTTATCTGGCGCGCGAGCGGCACTTGATTGCGCTGCGGGCTGCGCAGGAGCATCTGGCGCAGGCGGCGGATCACGCCGAGCAGCGCGCGCAATCGCTCGATCTGTTTGCGGAGGAACTGCGGCTCGCGCAGGAGCAACTCAATGCGATTACCGGGGAGTTCACTTCGGATGATCTGCTGGGCGTGATTTTCAGCAGGTTTTGTATTGGGAAATAACCTCGCTTCCACCGGGCTCCATCAAGGTCCACTGAAACCCTTGAAACCCGCATGAATACTAGGTTTCTTGCCCATCAAGCTCTGCTGAAGCACACTGAAAGCCGTCTGTTTTTATGTCCAAGTTTATGTCCAAGTAGCGGTTTTGGCCCAGGCCTTCCTCTACTTGGACATACGGAGGAAGAAGATGGCACTCACCGACACCGCCCTCAAGGCACTCAAGCCCAGGGACAAGACCTACACCGTTAGCGACGATCGCGGCCTGTACCTGGAGGTATTTCCAACCGGGGGGATGGTCTGGCGCTACCGCTACCGGCTGAACGGCAAGTACGAAAAGCTCACGCTGGGCAAGTACCCGGCATTGACCCTCAAGAACGCCAGGCTCATGCGCGACGGCGCATCGCAGATGGCGGCCATTGGCGAGTCTCCTGCGCAGAAGAAACAGCGCGCCAAGGTGGCCGGCCCGGAAGACACCACCCTGAGCCAATTCGCCGAGCGTTTTTTCAAGGAGATCCAGCAGCGCGACCGCAAGAACAACACGATGCCGCGCCGCTATCTGGACAAGGACATTCTTCCGCACATCGGCATGAAGCCGGTATGTGAACTCACGGCCGAAGACGTTCGGTCGGTTATCTGGCGCAAGAAGGAGCAGGGTTTCGACGCGGCGGCGGGCCAGGTGCGCGGCCTGCTTAAACGCATGCTGGATTACGCGGTGACATGCGGGCTGATCTCGGCCAATCCAGTCATGGCACTGCCCATGCGGCATATCTACAAAGCTGCCTCGCGTGAACGTGCATTGCCCACCGAGGAAGTCAAGCAGTTCCTCCAAGCTGTACACCTGTCGAACGTCCGCCGTCAGTTCAAGATCAGCCTGCAACTCATCCTGATGACGCTGGTCCGCAAGTCGGAGCTGCTGTTGGCCAAGCAAAAGGACGTGCATCTCGAAGAGGCCGAGTGGCACATCCCCCAGGAGAACTCGAAGACGGGCAAGCCGCACATCGTCTATCTGTCAAAGCAGGCGGTAATGCTGTTCCGCGAACTCTTCGTGCTCGCAGGCACAAGCGAGTGGGCCTTGCCTGGACGTGGCACACAGACGAAGCCGTTCGCCCATAACGCGCTCAACCAGGCGCTAAACGTGTCGCTGCGGGGGCAGGATATTCCAGCGTTCACCATCCACGACCTGCGCCGGACGGCATCCACCTTGCTCCATGAAAAGGGCTGGGCATCCGACGTCGTAGAGAAGGCGCTCAATCACACCATTGGTGGCGTGCGCGGTGTCTACAACCGGGCCGAATACGCGGAACAACGCAAGGCGATGTTGCAAGCATGGTCCGATACCATCGACACGCTTGTACCTTGCGCAAACTTGGTTGTTTCACGGCCGTAGCCAAGGCCTCTTGACCTTTTCGGGTAGGGCTTCTCTCCCTTGAACCCCTTCCCTTGGTCTTTGCATCTGGCCTTTTTCCATCTGCTCCGGAGCTTGCTTCTTGGCACAGGAATGTTGACGCTGCTGTGCCGTTGGACAGCGTTATGTTTTTCGAACCTGTCCCATATACATGGGAACGGCAGATACCTAGGCTTGCTTCCGTGGGCGTCCATGTACGCCCACGGACGTCCTATATCTGCTGAGAGCCCGCTGCCAGCCGTGCCCTGGCGGCAGCAACCGTAGGTGCTCAGCCCACTTGGAGCATCTATGGCAAGCCAAGCATCCAGCATGTCCACCGACGTATCCCTTGAGCGCCAAATCTCGGTCGCGCCGCTCAACCAGATTCAGTTGGGCGACGTGACCCTCAGTATTTCAGCGTTTGACGAATGGCTTGGCGCAATCAGCCATGGCAGCGCGAACTTGAACCGCCTGCGCACCGTCGCTGGGAATTTTCCTGCAGTCCTCAACATCTTGAACCTGGCCGACCTGCTCGGCGATATCGTCACCCTTACGACCCACCCCGAGCCTCATGCCTCTGACTGGTTGAGCGTCAGCCTCAACCTGATCGGCCTGATGCCCGAGCCGGGTACCGCCGCTGCCCGTATGGTGTTGCGGCCCACCCTGTTCTTGGCGCGGCAGGAACTCCTGCAGGGCGGTAATGCGCTGGTGGGCGAGGCGGCACGGCGTACCCTGACCGCCAACCTGAACAACAGTATCGAGGGGGAACTGGATAACCTCGCGCGACAGGTGCAGTTAAGGCTACCCGGTCTGCTAGACGCGGCGGCGGCGTTTGGCGAAAGCCTGCTATTGGACCTTGCCAATGGCCTGGAGGCACTGGCCCGGGCGAAGCCTTCTGCGCCGGCTACCCTGGGGGCCAGCGCATCGGCAACGACCGAACTGCGCGATCCAGCCGCTGCGTTTTCCAACCTCTACGACGCAGCCTATCAATTCCTTCGCAGCAACGCGGCTGCCCGTCCCCCTCTCGAACAGAGTTCGCCCCTTGAGTCGCCGGCGCTGGTCAGCACCAACGCCCAGGCATTGCGCCAGTTCGCCGCATTATTGGGCAAGCAGGTGCGGCAACAAGGCAAGGCCACGCAGGCAGGCTGCGTGGGGTGGGTTGCAGCAGGATTGGTCCGCTCGCTTGATGCCCGGACAGCGGGCGCCGGGCAGAGTGCCAGCATCAAGCCAGACGCGACCAGCATCGCTGGGCGCCAGGTCCCCGGCGAGTCCCTTGATGTACGGGTCAAGGAGCGGCCCGCGGAGCAAGATCCCAGTATGTGCAAGAACGGCGCACCGTCGGGTAGCGGCAGCAGCATCAGCTTTGCCACGGGCACCGAAACCCTCTCGCACACCGACTTCGCCCTGCCGGGCCCGTTCCCCCTTACCTGGACGCGCACCTACCGCTCCAACTTGGGAGCCTACGATGCGGGTGAACAGGGCGCGCGCTGGATCACGCCGTACACCACACGCTTCGACGTGCAAGGCGACGGCCTGCGCTATCACGGCGCCGACGGCCGCAGCCATGACTACCCGTTACCCAAGGTCGGGCAGTTCCATGAGGATCGCATCGAAGACCTCCTCCTCGTGCGCGCAAGCGACCACCAGCTCGTCCTGTGCCGCGGCTACGAGCAACGCGAAACCTACCAGCGCCACGGCGAGCGTTTCCTGCTCGTGCAGATCGAGCTGCGCGGCGGCGCTGGCCTGCTGCTCGGCTACGACCACCGCGTGGGCGAGCGCGTGGTGCTCTCCGACCTCGTCACCTACCAGGACGACCCGAGCCAGCCGCATACCCACCTGGGCACCAACGTGGACGCGCATGGACGCATCATCGGCCTGTGGCTGATGGGCGAGGACGAGCCCCTGCGACGCCTGAGCCTGTATCGCTACGACGAGGCTGGCGACCTCACCTTGGCCCAGGACGAGAACGCCGAGGTCTGGACCTACCAGTACCAGCGCCACCTGATCACCCGCTACACCGACCGTACCGGCCGGGGTATGAACCTCGCCTGGCAGGGCGAAGGCCCCGATGCCCGCGCCGTGCACGAATGGGCCGACGACGGCAGCTTTGCGATGCGTCTGGCGTGGGACGAAAACATCCGCCTCACCTACGTCACTGATGCCCACGGGCAGGAAACAAGGCATTACTACGATAGGCTCGGCTACACCTACCGCATCATCCATCCGGACAAACGTTCCGAGTGGTTCCACCGCGACGACGCCAAGAACATCGTCCACCACATCCGTCCCGACGGCAGCGACGATCGCTACGCCTACGACGAGAACGGCAACCTGCTGGAGCACATCCGCGCGGACGGTACCACCGTGCACTACGCGTGGGACACGAAAGACCAGCTCATCAAGATCAGCGACGCCGAGGGCGGCCTCTGGCTGCGCGATTACGACACGCGCGGCCGGCTCACGGAGGCCATCGACCCGCTGGGCAACAAGACCGAGTACGCGTACAACCTGATGGGCTTGCCCATCGGTATCACCGACGCTAACGGCAAGACCAAGCAACTCGAGTACAACGCCAACGGCCAGCTTACCCGCTACGTCGACTGCTCCGCCAAGGCCAGCGCATGGACCTACGACGAACGCGGCCAGCTCGTGCAGTTCACCGACGCGGCGGGACAGGTCACCCGCTACCGTTACGACGCGGGCCAGCTTGCCGCTATCCGCCACCCGGACAACAGCGAAGAACACTTCGAGCGCGATGCCGAAGGGCGCCTGCTGACCCACATCGACGCGCTGGGGCGGCGCACCGAATGGGACTACACCGAGGCCGGGCTGCTCGCCAGCCGAGTGGACGCGGCCGGCCAGCGCCTGGGCTACCAGTGGGACAAGCTCGGCCAACTCACCGCGTTGCGCAACGAAAACGGCCGCGATGCCGAGTTCCACTACGACCCGGTGGGTCGCCTGCTCGCCGAAACCGGCTTCGACGGCGCGACCACCCGCTACGAGTACGAGGAAGAAACCGGCAAGCTGGCACGCGCCGTGGACGGGCAGCGCATCACGGCCTACACCTTCGACGCCATGGGCCGCCTTGCCGAGCGGCGCGCGGCGCTGCAAACCGGCGATGCCGAACCTAGCGAGCGGGACTGGCAGGTGGAACGCTTCGCGTATGACCTCAACGGCAACCTCGCGCTGGCGACCAACGCCGACAGCCGCCTGCAATGGTTCCACGACGTAGCCGGCAACCTGGTGCGCGAGCACCAGCATTACCGCAGCCTGGGCAAGCCGCTGGTGGCGGTATGGCAGCACGAATACGACGCGCTCAATCAGCGCACCGCCACTGTGCGCCCGGACGGGCACCGCGTAAGCTGGCTCACCTACGGCAGCGGCCACCTGCTGGCCCTGCAACTGGACGAGCGCGAACTGGTCAGCTACGAGCGCGACGACCTGCACCGAGAAGTCCTCCGCACCCAGGGCAACCGCCTGCTACAGACGCAGCAGTGGGACGCGCTGGGCCGTCTCAGCGAACAGGTGCTCGCTCACGAGGCCAAAGGGCCGGCCGCGCAGACTGCTGGCGGCGGCCGCTTGCTGGTGCGCCGCTACCGCTACGATGCCAGCGGCCAGCTCACCGACATCAACGACACGCGGCGCGGCCAGCTTGCCTACCGCTACGATCCGGTGGGTCGGCTGCTGGAAGCACAGAGCCGCCTCGGCCACGAACCCTTCGCGTTCGATCCGGCCAGCAACTTGATCGACCCCGAGGCGGAAAGGGAAACACAGCGCCAGCACATGCCGCGTCCGAAGGCGCTGGACAACCTGCTCAAGCAGTACGCCGGCACCCACTACCAGTACGACGCGCGGGGCAACCTGAGCAAGCGCTGGCACCAGGGCAAGGAGAGCCGCTACACCTGGGACCTGTTCGACCGCCTGACGCACTACGAAGACGAGCGACTGCAGGCGGACTACAGCTACGATGCCCTCGGCCGGCGCCTGACAAAGCACAGCAAGGCCCACTACGAGGAACGCCGCGAGGCCGGGCCGCACTGGAACCGCGGCGAGCGCGTCAAGCGCAACCGCGAACTGCAATGCGGCTTCACGCTGTACGGCTGGGATGGCGATACGCTGGCGTGGGAGAGCAAGATCGCCGACGAAGACGGCTTCGGTGCGCGCACCACGCATTACGTCTACGAGCCGGGCAGTTTCGTGCCGGTGGCGCAGGCGGTGCGACAGGATGCCATCGAACTGCCCGACCAGCCTGAGTACGGCGACTACTACCGGCAGGACGAAGACCCGCTGTGGCTATCGCCGCCGCCCGCGCCGGCCATCGACAGTCTGGCGTGGTACCAGTGCGACCATCTGGGCACGCCGCAGGAGTTGACGGACGAGCATAGCGAGATTGCGTGGAGCGCGGAGTATCGTGCTTGGGGCGCAGTCAAGGAAGTGATCCGCAAGGCCTCCGGTGGGCGCGTGGAATTGCGTAACCCGATCCGGTTCCAGGGGCAGTACCATGACCATGAGACGGGGCTGCACTACAACCGGCATCGGTACTACGATCCGCATGGTGCTCGCTATATAACTAAAGACCTGCTTGGTTTCGCTGGTGGCCTTAATCTTTATCTTTACGCGGGCGGGAATCCGCTAACTTCACTCGATCCACTGGGGCTGGATACGGTTGTTATTCATGGTCGAGGCATATTAAGCAATCCGTTTGGCCACGTTGCAATCGGATTTTCGGGGCAGGGGGTCTATAGCTATGGCACGGGTACACCACTCGGGGGGGGTGTGACTGATTATCTTGAGAAGCAAGCCAAGTATCGAGATACGACCGTATACACGATCAAAACCACGCCACAGCAAGAGGCTGAAATGTTAGAAAAGATTCAAGAGTACAGAAATACTCCTCTGCCGGATCCAACGAAAAGTCCAAGTGCGGCTGCGCGGGACACATGTGCAACGCGAACTCAGAACGCCCTTGAAGCCGGTGGAGTTAAATCCGTTTTCGTTCCATTGACAAGTCCTTTCCCAATAGATACGGGTGTCATCGCTCAAAGAAATGCCGCGACCATAATTGACATTCCAAAAGGCGGGAAAATTCCAGAAATCTTCTCGGTTTTTAACAGGCCGTGAGGTTGATGTGATTAAAAAGTATTGGGTGTTTATAGCGGCTATTCTTTGCGGATGCGATGGAGGGGCCATGAAAAATGAAGCCATCAACAAGCGTGAATACTCTGTGCTCCAGTCGATTGAATATCAATATAGAAATAAGGAAAACGAAAATCCTTATTTTGTTTTGCGTAAAGCCCTTGAGACGGATTTGACGGTAATTGGGTTTCCGATAAAAGGCAAAACCAAGGGATATGCGGTAATGCTGGCAAATGCGAAAGGAATGCCTGAAGTAAAAATACTTCCTGATTCAGATTTTGTTGTTACTGAAAAATCATTGGCCGCAGTAAAGGCAGAAACGGATATATCTAGCGCACTTGACAGCGAGCTAGCCTCCAGAGTGACTCACTGATTGCGTTTCTATATCTTCGCATATCGGGCTATTCAGATGATTCCATGCTTGGTGCCACATCTATGGCGGACTATTCCCGCTAACGCGATGACACCATGACGACGACTATTGACGAACTACGGTTTCGTATAAACGCTTTGCGAGCAAAATCTAGGCGAAAAGAGGTCGCAGAGATTGCGTTCGCACTAGAGTACCTGTCTTTAACGGTTTCCCCCCTGCCCGGGAATATATTTTCACTGTATCTGGAGGTATTTTCGGATCCTCTGATTTTCTCCAGAAAAGGTATAGAGGGGTTCATTTCTGGAATTTACAACGACTTTGAGAAGCTCTCCATTGATCAAAAAGGCATCCTGTTGGAAGCCTTGGTTAATAACTCAAAAGGTTATGATGATGAGAAGTTGCGCTTCTCTGTTGGGGATATGATCGCTCGAAAGTACTCTGTCCAAGTTGCACTGGACGCTTTCCGCCGAATGTGGGCCTCGGGTGAGAAAAACTCCCGATTCATTGCTCAATTCGGCGCAGATGTTCTATCCCTTTCTCTGCCCAAAGATGGGGAAGATCGTAATGAACTGCGCAAGTTCGAACGCGAGATCGATTTGAAAGAGAAATGATCATCGCCCTAAGTACACCGCCGTAATCTGCGTCCTCCCGTGCCCCAGCTCGCGGCTGATCGCCTGCCGCGCCTGCGCATCCAAGGCGCGCTGCGCCGGCGTCAGCGACCGCGCCGAAGGACCGCCAGCGGCCGGCGCTTTCCAGCTCGTCAACGCTTCGTAACGATTCTGCGCGTAACGATGCCGCAGACCGTGCATGTTGCTCAGGCCCGCCGCTTTGCACTGCCCGTCGTAGGTGTGGCGCTGCCCGATATAGCTTTTATGCGCCGGGATCAGCGAGCCTGCGCCGGCCAGTTGGTGCGTCAGGTCGAGTACGCGCCGCTGCTCGGCCGTCGTGATCGGCACGGTCCGTTCGCGCCCGCCCTTGGTCCAACTGCCCTTGAGCGCGATGTGGTCGCCCCGGTCGGCATAGCCGGGCTGGAACTTGATGGACTCTTCGCGCCGCAGCCCGAAAGCCTGCTGCAATTGCAGGCTCATCCGCACATGCGCATCGCGCACGCTGTCGAGTGCATCCCCCAACGCCTTTGACTTATCGGCATTGGTCACATGCTGCCGCTCAGGGATGCCGAGGCGGGCGTTGTCGGCGGGAAGGATGCCGGCCTTGCCTACCTTCTCGGCCCACCAGCGCAGATGCGACATGCGGTTTTTCACGGTGCCGGCCGACAAGCCTTCGGCCTGCCAGCGCTCGACCAGCGCCTGCACATGCTTGCCCTTGAGCGAGTTCGGCGACATCCGCCGAAAACCCGCCTCGCCCAACTGGCGAGCTACCAGCGTCAGCCCGCGCAGCCGGTCGGCCTGGGTGGTGTGGCTGCCATCCTTGTTGCGCCGGCAAAGCTGCCGCAGCCCGTAGGTCAAATCATCCATGGCGCACCTCCTGGGTGTTGCGTCTTGTCTTGCTTTCTGAGATCGAATCGGTAAGTGAAATTGCCGGCTCGCTAGGCGAGGCTCCCGAAGGACGAGGGCATGGTGCTCAGAACACCGGTTTTGCCTCGAAATGAGGCGTCTGCCGTACTCCCTGGAGGGAGATGGGGCAGAGGGTCAGCGAAAGACCAAACAAGCCAGTGGCGGGGATGAAAACCTCCTTTGAGTGAGTGGGATGGGTAGAGCCGGTCGCGAGCGTTGCGCTCAAAACGTGGCCGCAGGAATAGCGCGCCGTGGGCGCAGGATTGACGAGAACAGCCGGAGAAAAATGGCTCTGCCCCGTGGGTAGGAGCGGCATGCGGGGGAGCCTGGGCATGCCTGGGGATGGTTCCGCCCTGGTCAGGGAGACGCTTGCAGGAACCTGCGTCTTTGGGGTTGCCGATGAACAAAGCCCATCGGTCTTGGCGTACTGCAGGGCCAGTGTAGGAGGGCCTCGTCACGCATGCCGCAAACAATAGGAACGCGCGCAAACCCATATTTCGCGCGGGTTCCGTGGGGCCGTCACTGCGGTGTGCAGTGACGGCCCCATCGCGTTGCTAGGGTGCCGTGCAAGAAACCAAAGGCGCTGCGGCAGCACCGCGCATAGGGGCTGCTGGGCCAGTCGTGTGCGTGCCTGCTGACGCCGCCCCTACGGGGCTTGTCGGCTACCCGCCCTGGGCGCGCAATGGGTTCCCCATTGCACACCCAGCACGGGCAGCGTGATTTGTGCAGCGGCTTGCCTGGGAGGTGCTGGACGTCGCGCAGTGGGGGGCAATGGCGGGCGCACAGGCCGCAGCGGAACGCAGCCGCAGGCGAGCACCGAACGGGCGAGCACCCGGCGCAGCGCACCATTGATGCCCACGCAGCGACCCAAGCCTCACGGCGGGGTGCAGGGAGGCTTTACCCCCTGCACCCTTGCCCTTCGGCAAGAACGGAGTTCCAAGAGGCGGCACCTCTTGGTCAAGGCCGCAGGCCGCGAAACTGGGCCAGCGGCTTACGCGGAGTTTGGCCGCATGTGGACACCCTGCAGGAACCGCTCGGCCACAAGGTCACCGGCCCGTTCCGGGAGCCCCAAGAGCCTGCGAGCCCGGGCAAGCTGTGCCTGCGCCACCTCGGGCGCCGCAGGCTTATGCGCAGGTGTCGGCGGTGCAGGCGGCGCAGCCGGGGTTACCTTGTGGACAGGCGCATTAGCGGGGTCCGTGCTGGCGGGTTTCCTCGCCGCCCACAAGCGGAATTCCCCTGCCAACACACGCCGCACCAGGCCGAACAGATAGGCCACGGCATTGCGCACAGCCCCCTGCCGAACGCGCGCCTCCAACTCGTCCAGCACATCTTGCTGGTGCTCACCTGGCAGACGCCGCAAGGCCATCTCCACATCGCGGTGCTGGTCCGGTGCCATCTTGTCCAGGCATGGTGGCAACCGCAGAGCGAACGCCGATTTTGGTGGGTCGCTTTCTTGCGCGCTCGCGCGGAACGTACGTACTTCTTTTAAAGAATACTTATACGTACGTACTGGCGAATCAGCTTTCGATGTGGTCGAACCCGCGTTGTCGTGGGCGACTGGCAAAGGTGCTTTCCCCTTTGGCGGCGGAGACGGAGGCGGGTTGCTGGGGTTGTCATCGTCCGCCAGCCCGGCCCGTGCGCGGGCCAAGGCAATCTGCTGGCGAAGAGTCGCGGGCAAGTCCCGGTCCGCTGCCAGTTCATTCAAGACGCCGATCGCCACCGAGCGCACGACGTGGTTGGGATGCGCGACCGAGCGTTCCAGCAACTCGATGTACTCGGGGTCCGAGGCACACACCTCCGGGCAGGATTGCGGAGTGTCATGCACGGCGTAGAGCGTGTTCTGCACCTGGCCGGTGAGTGGGTCACGGCGATGCCCCGCCAGATGCACCCAACGCGTCATGCGCAGCACGCAGACAGTGCGCGAGGCTGTCTCGTACGCTGCCCTCTGATTGCCTGCCTTGCAGGCCAGGAACGGGCGCATCTGTTCGTAGTTGGGCAGCGCGCTGGTGCCGTCTTCACCCACGCGGGCGCGGAAGACCATCCAGGCATTGCGCTCCAGCGGCGTCAGCCGCTCATCGAGCAGCAAGCCCAGAGGGACGCTGACATTGCCGGGCGAGCGGGGGTTGGTCGAGGCGCGCGAATCATTGGACGAGGGGTTGGTTTGGTCGAACATGTTCGGTCTCCATACGGTCCTGGCGAGGTAGCCAGATGGGCCATATGTCAGCCGAAGCCTGCCTTCGTGTCGTCGAACAATCCGGCATGCGCCAGTTCCTATTTACGGGCGAACAAGGGCGTGAAAAAAGTGGGCTTCGAGGCTAGAATCAAGCACGTCTGGCTTCCATGAGAGACAGGGCCTGTCTCTTGGCCGGCGTTGACCGACGATTGGCAGCGGAAGATATCCACAGAACCCGCTTCCGCGTGGCATCTAGTGTCTCCACTGTTATCCACAATCGGCCAAGAAGCGCTAGAACATGAACGTATGTCCAAGTTTATGTCCAAGCACCTAAAGTGAAATCCAAAAAACGCTTTAGATTCAAATGGGTAGACAGCTTTCTCTTGCTTCTGTATTGGCAAGTAGGCGGGCATTTCAACGGAACACCGGCGCTTCGAATTCCCGTCCCCAGCGATCCGGATCAATGGACTGATCCGGACTGCGTCGTCGCGACAGCCGGGGTGCAATGCATCAATCCCAATGCCGATGATGATGGTGGTAATACCCGCCATCACCGTAATACCCATACCCGCCACCATCCGGCACCACGATGCAGCCGCTCAACAGCACGGCGACACCGGCAATCAGCAAAAGGGTTTTCTTCATCACGCTCACCTGCTCGGATTCGACATGAACCCAGCATAGCGAGCGCCTTCAACACCGGCTGTAAGCGATCGTTTCCCTGTGCGGCAATCCGTAACGGCGGATTATTCCGGTCACAATGACCGTAACAAATCCCCAATCCGCAGACGTTTTCACGCCGCCACGACGCGGTTTCTCCCCGCATCCTTCGCACGATACAGCGCGGCATCGGCGGCTTCGATCAACGCATCGGGCGTCGACAGGTCGTCGGCCGACACGGTCGCGCAGCCGACGCTGACGCTCACGCGCCCGGCCGGCGACCCGGGCATCGCGAGATCGATCCGCAGCACCGCTTCGCGCGCTTCCTCGGCAACGACCCGTGCCCCGCGCGCACCGGTGTTCGGCAGCACGATGGCAAACTCCTCGCCGCCGTAGCGCGCGACGATATCGGCCGGCCGCCGCACCGCGCCGGCCAGCGCATTCGCGACCGCGATCAGGCACGCATCGCCCTTCACGTGACCGAACGCGTCGTTGTACGCCTTGAAGTGATCGACGTCGACCATCAGCAGCGACAGCGGCTCGCCTTGCCGCCGCGCCTGCAGGAACAACGTGTGGAAGTGATCGTTGAAGTGGCTGCGATTGAACGCGCCGGTCAGCCCGTCGCGCGCGGACGAACGAACCAGCGTCGCGTGCGCCTCGAACAGCTGCTGATACAGCTTCGTCACTTCCCAGGCGAGCACGCACACCAGCACGCCCGGCGTGAACATGCTGAACACGCGTGCGAGATACCAGCCGACCGTGAAGCGGCTCGTGGTCAGCAGGTTCAGCGTCGTATCGGTGAGGCAGGCGAGCACCGCGATCGCGAGCCACAGGTCGAGCGTCGTGCGCAGTCGGCCGGAAGCCAGCACGGCGACGAGCGCGAGCGCATTGAGCAGCCACACGACCAGCGCGATCCCGTCGACGGGCAGCGCGGCTGCATCGCCCGGCGGATGGAACGCGGGCGGCAGGGCGACGTTCAGCGCGAGCACGCACAGCAGCGCGGCCGCGACGGCCGGGCCGCCGACCAGCGCGAAGGTCCACAGGCGCGTCTGCGCCGCGCCGACCGGCGCATGCGTGAGCCGCTCGCGCGCGAGCAGCGCGGCCATCACGAAGCACGGAAAGCCGGCGTGCCAGAAGACCCACATCCACGCGGCGCTTTGCGGACGCGCGCCGAGCAGGCCTTGCGGCGCGAACACGCCGGGGAAGGTGAGCAGCTGCAGCGCGACGGCGAGTGCGGTGAACGCATAGGCGCCGCCGAGCGCACCGAGCACGGGCTGGCGCGTGACGGTGAACTGCGCGCCGAGGAAGAAGGCGGCGATGCTCGCGGTGGTGAACACGGTCAGCGCGCACATCGGCATGAACGGCTCGACGGCCGGCAGCGTGACGTTTGCGTGCGGCACGGCGATCGCCAGCGCGAGCATGATGACGAGTGCCGTGAGCGCGCCGAACCAAAGCTGACGACGCGTCGTATGCTGGATCAGGATGCCTTCCATGGATTCCCCCGGGCACTCGTGCGGTCACGCCCGGTCTTGGCGCCGGGCAGCATGCATCCGGCCGCAGCGCAACCGGTGCGGCCCGATCCTATCGCGTTATTGGCGTGCGCTCAAATACCGAGGCCGGGGCCGAAGTTGCCTGCGACCCAGCGCGTGACGGCATCGACGTCCGCGTAGTCCTGTTCGGGCAGGCCGTCGAGCATCGACAGCACTTCGTTACTGGCGCCGGCGTCGCGTGCGGCGTCGACGATCGCATCCTTGTTGGCCGGGTAACGGACGGCCGCCAGCACGTCGGCAATCTGCAGGTCGATCGCTTCGCCGGGGATATCGTGCGGAGGGAGAGCGGGTTTGTCGTTCACGGCGGCGGCTCGCTGGTTGGACGGGATTCGGTTCGACGCGGTTCGTGGCGGAAAGCGGTTGCACCGTTTGCACCGTGTGCAGCGCCCCGCCCGCGCGGGTGCGCTGCGGGGATGGCGATCGGCTCAGTGTCCGCGCCGCACCCGGCGCCACGGATGTTTCCAGTCGATATGCGGTGCATTTTCGTCGCGCGGATGCTGGCGCCGATGTTCCTGCCACAGTTCGTCGGAGAACAGCGCAGCCACGATCATGAGTGGCAGCACGAGGAAGATGCCGAGTATGACTTGCTCGATCACGATAGCCTCCTTGCGGTGGCAGGAACCCTTGTGTCCATTCTAGGCTCTGACCTTCGCCCGCGGTCAACTTCTTACAGCGCGGAACGCGCCCCGTTCGCGGCGCCGCCGCACGGGTGTTTCATGCGCGCGCGGGCATCAAAAAGGACACGAACATGCAACTCCAGAACGACAAGCACACGCTTGCACTACGGCCGCTGGAGCGCCAGGACCTGCGCTTCGTTCACGAGCTGAACAACGACGCGAAGATCATGCGCTACTGGTTCGAGGAGCCGTACGAAACCTTCTCCGAGCTGTCGCAACTGTATGACCGTCACGTGCACGACCAGCGCGAGCGCCGCTTCGTCGCGGTCGATCCGCAGGACGAGCTGGTCGGCCTCGTCGAGCTGATTGAGCTCGACTACATTCACCGTCGCGGCGAATTCCAGATCATCATCGCGCCCCAATGCCAGGGGCGCGGCTATGCGGGGCAGGCGACGCGCCTCGCGATCGAATATGCGTTCAAGGTGCTGAACATGCGCAAGCTGTACCTGATCGTCGACACGTCGAATGCGGCGGCCATCCACGTGTACGAGAAATGCGGATTCCAGCACGAGGCGGAATTGAAGGAAGAATTTTTCGGAAACGGCGCGTATCACAACGCTTATCGCATGTGCATTTTCCAGCGCGATTATTTCGAGCGTCCGCAAGCGATCTAAATAAGGTGGGGTAAAAATACTGGCGAACGCCCGCTGCGGCTCCGCTGCAGCGGGCGCCAAGCCTGCCCGGAAAAATACGGGTAAATACGAGTGCGCTTATACCTGGCATTTTTCTTGTATCAGGTAAATCCGGTGCCGCACTGCGGTAAATTCAGATCATTTCGGATGACTTTATGTGCAACGCATCAAAACGGTCCCGCTATTGAAATGAATTATCCAAACCGTTCAGCCGATGGACTGTAGTTTCTCCGAAAGGCTTGCCGGATGAGGCTTTGCTTCCGGCGGCGCTGGCGAATCCGCCGGACGGCAGACGCCGCAGCAAGTGAAAAACCGGGCGCGCGCAGGGTGCGACAATTCGCCGCTATTGCGATCGCACAACAAATGTGCTTGATATCGCTTGCCGGTCTTCTAAAGTGAAAAACGCGGGTTCACGATCACCTTTAAACACATAGCTAACCGAGCCTGGTGCCCGCAAGCCTGGAGACAGAACATGATGAAGCGTACCGGTGTCCTTTTTGCCCTCGTCGGCGCATTTTCCGTGGTGTCGATCGCCCAGGCGGGCGGCGATGCGGCTGTCCAGCCGAAGCAGGAAATCCAGCTGACGAAGAATGCGTGGGGCTGTCTGTCGAAAGACAATCTGGACTCCGTACTGAGTCACGACCGTGACGGCAAGTCGCAGGCGAAGCAGCAGTACTTCGACGACTACCGTTGCCTGTCGGTGCCGGAAGGCCAGCGCTTCCGCGTGGTGTCGGTCGATCAGGGCGACGTCCAGTTCGTCAGCGCCGACAACAGCGACCAGCAGGGCCTCTGGACCGATTCGCGCTTCGTCAAGCAGTAACCCGCACGCGCACCTCTCGCCCCCGCGCGCCTGCCGCAACCGCCGGCGGCGCGACCCGAACGCGGCCCGGCCGATGCCGGGCCGTCGTGCTGTGGCGCGCCCGTCACGCGCCGGGCGGCGCGCATTCGGTATCATCACGGCCCGACCGAACCGAATGCCCGCCCGGGCCGTATCCGCATGGCGCTGAAATCCACGATCTACAAAGCCGAGCTGCAAATCGCCGACATGGATCGGCACTACTACGCCGATCACGCGCTGACGGTCGCCCGTCACCCGTCCGAAACCGACGACCGGATGATGGTGCGCATCGTCGCGTTCGCGCTGTTCGCGCACGAGCGTCTCGAATTCTGCAAGGGGCTGTCGGACGTCGACGAGCCCGATCTGTGGCAGAAGGACCTGACGGGGGCGATCGACGTATGGATCGAGGCCGGCCAGCCCGACGAACGGCGCATCTCGAAGGCGGCCGGCCGCGCCGGGCAGGTCACGGTGATCGCGTACGGCGGCAAGACCTCGGATATCTGGTGGCAGGGCGTGCGCAGCAAGGTGGAGCGGCTGCGCAACGTGCAGGTGCTGTCGCTGGCCGATGGCGTCGCGGCCGCGCTCGGGCGTCTCGCCGAGCGCACGATGCGCCTGCAGTGCACGGTGCAGGACGGCGCCGCCTGGATCTCGAGCGCCGACCACGATCCGGTGGCGGTCGAATGGACGGTGCTGAAGCCGTTCGCCGACGCTTGACCGCCGGCGCGCCGCTCAGCCGAACGCGGCGGGCGGCCCCTTGAATTCCAGCATGTTCCCTTCGGGATCGAACAGATAGATCGACGGCCCGTAGCCGCCGGCGCCGTAGCGATCGGCGGGGGCGCCGGGGCGCGCGCCATGCGCGGCGAAATGCTCGATCAGCGCGTCGGCGTCGAACGGCTCGACGCGCAGGCACAGATGGTCGAGGTTGCGGCCGGTGCCGGGCGGGCCGCTGTCGGGACGATCGATCGGGCCGCCGACCGCCAGCAGGTCGATCAGCGCGTCGCCGGCGCGCAACTGCACGAGGCCCAGGTCGGGCTGTTCCTTCTCCACGTGGCAGCCGACGGCATCGCAGTAAAAGCGCGTCATCGCAGCCATGTCGGTCACGCGCAGCACGACGTGATCGATCGCGCGGATGGTCGGTTTCATGAGCGGGGCACTCCTTCGGATGGCGTGCACCGAGTGTAGACCGCGCCGGCTAAGGATGCCGCAATGCTGCACGATCGACGGACGAAAAAAAGCCCGTTCACGCAGAGCGGAACGGGCTTAATCCATATCAGGAGGAGACATGGAGGAGACAGTTCCAACTATACACACGGCGATGGTGCGTTGCAATATTCCGAGTGTAAAAAATGGTCAGGACGGCGATTGGTCGCAGCCGCACTGCAGCAAAAGGGTGACGCGCCGATGACGAAAGCGGTGCCGGAGCAGCGCTTTGCGCGGTGTTTCGTCCGATTGATCGATTGCGATGTGCCCCCGGTTTCGCCGGTGCGAATCACAGAGCAAGATTCAGGGCGCGACGGCCCATGCCGATGTCTAGAGTAGGCACCATCTACACTAGAGAGTGCGAGGTTCAGATGAAAACCGCCTATCCGACCGACGATGCCCGCTGGGGCGCCGTGACCGCCCGCGACCCGCATGCGGACGGCGCGTTCTTCTACGCCGTGCGCACGACCGGTGTGTTCTGCCGCCCGAGCTGCGCGTCGCGGCTGCCGCGGCGCGAGCATGTGTCCTTCTTTGCCAGTCCGGCCGACGCGCGCGCGGCCGGTTTTCGTCCGTGCAAGCGCTGCCAGCCGGAAGGGCTGCCGCGCGAGCTCGAGATCGTCAATCGTGCCTGCGCGGTGCTCGACGCGCATGCGGAGCGGCTCACGCTGCAGCAACTGAGCGACGCCGTGCACGTAAGCCCGTTCCACCTGCAGCGGCTGTTCAAGCGCGTGGTCGGCGTGTCGCCGCGGCAGTACCAGGCCGCGCAGCGCGGCGCCGCCTTGCGCGAGGCGCTGCAAAGCGGGCAGCCGGTCACGCAGGCGGCCGTCGACGCGGGTTTCAACTCGCCGTCGCGGCTCTACGCATCGGTGCCGCGCGAACTGGGGATGGCGCCGTCCGCGTTCCGTCGCCAGGGCGCCGGCCTGCGGATCGACTACGCGACCGCGTCGACGCCGCTCGGCACGGTGCTCGTCGCCGCGACCGAACAGGGCATCTGCCGGATCGCGTTCGGCGACGAGCCTGCATCGCTCGTCGGCGAACTGACGGATGCGTTCGCGCGTGCCGAGCTGGTCGAATCGCCTTCGCGGCTCGCGCCGTTCGTCGCGCAGATCCGCGCCTACCTCGACGGCACGCGGCACGCGTTCGACCTGCCGCTCGACATCGCGCCGACCGCGTTCCAGCAGCGCGTCTGGGAAGCGTTGACGCACATCCCGTACGGCGAAACGCGCAGCTACTCGGAGATCGCCGAGGCACTGGGCGCGCCGCGTGCGGTGCGGGCCGTCGCATCGGCCTGCGCGTCGAACCCGGTCGCGCTCGCGATCCCGTGCCACCGTGTCGTGCAGAAGGGCGGCGCGCTCGCCGGATATCGCTGGGGCGTGCGCCGCAAGGCGACGCTGCTCGCGTCCGAGGCGCGCCATGCGCACGACGATGAAACCGAAGCCGTTGCGGAGGGCAACGCAGTTTGAGCATCGAAAAAAACACGATTACGTCGATCGCGGATGGCGGCCAGGTGCCGCCGTCCGCGCAGATGGAACTGCGCTTCAAGGCGCCGTACGACTGGGCGCGCGTGCTGCGCTTCTTCAGCGGACGGGCGATTCCGGGCGTCGAACAGGTCGTCGACGGCGTGTATCGCCGCATCGTCGACCTGCACGGCGACGCGGGCCGGCTCACCGTCACGAAGCATCCGCGCAGGCATTGCCTGATCGCGACGGTCGACGGGGCGGCCGCGCGGCATGTCGACGATGCATTCGCGCGCCGCGTCGCGTCGATGTTCGACCTCGGCGCCGATCCGGCCGCGATCGGGAGCGGGCTTGCACGCGATCCGTGGTTCGCGCCACTCGTCGATGCAGCCCCGGGGCTGCGCGTGCCGGGCGCATGGTCGGGATTCGAGCTCGCGGTGCGCGCGATCGTCGGCCAGCAGGTGAGCGTGAAGGCGGCGACGACGATCGTCGGCCGGCTCGTCCAGCGGGCCGGCGAGCGCGTCGCGCACGACGACGGCATGGCGGCGTCGGACGGCGTGCCCGCCTGGCGTTTCCCGACGCCGGACGCGCTCGCAGCCTGCGATCTGGAGAAGATCGGAATGCCCGGCAAGCGGGCCGCGGCGCTGACGGGCGTGGCGCGCGCGGTGGCGGCCGGCCACGCGCCGCTCGATCCCGCCCAGGCCGATCTCGCGACGCTGCGGAGCGCCTGGCTCGACCTGCCCGGCATCGGCCCGTGGACCGTCGAATACATCGCGATGCGTGCGTGGCGCGACCCGGACGCATGGCCGGCGTCCGATCTCGTGCTGATGCAGTCGATCACCGCGCGCGATCCGTCGCTCGACCGGCTCACGAGCCAGAAGCGCCGCACCGAAGGCTGGCGGCCGTGGCGCGCGTATGCGGCGCTGCATCTGTGGAACGACGTGGCCGACCGGGCCGGCGGCGCGCGCGGCGGATGACGGTCGCCGCGGCCGGCCGGCGGGTGCGCGGGGCAGGGCCGCGCTGCGACCCGCAAACGGCGCCGGGCCGGCAGCGATCGGTCGGTGGTGCTCACGGTTGCGACGCTTGACGGCGATCACCCCGTTCCGGCGGCCGTCATCCCCCGGCGTGCGGACGGCTCGAGCGTGACGGCGACGCATCGCGGGTTCGGCTGCGCGGGTTGCACCTGGCGGCGCCGTGGCGTGCACGGCTCATGTTACTTCCGACGAATTTCGCGTGATCGTCGCGTCCGGCGGTGCCGACGGACGGTCCGCCGCGCGCGCGGCGATCGTCGTCATCGGCCCGCCCGGCGGCCCGCCGCGGCGGGCGCGCACCACCCGGAGTCACCTCAAGCGCGCGTGACGGCGAGATGTTAAAGTGCCCGCTACCAACGAAGCGACCAATAATCCAGCCGGCCGCGCGGCATCCTGCGCGCGGCCGTCACGCACTTGCGTCTCCATGTCGAACACCATGACTCACCGCCAGTCCGAACTGCTGCTGAATCGTCTCGAAGCGCTGAGCTCGGGCCCGACGCGGCAGCATCTGCCCGACGGCCTGCGCGGCATCGAAAAGGAAAGCCTGCGCGTGACGCGCGACGGGATGATCGCGTTCACGCCGCATCCGCGCGCGCTCGGTTCGGCACTCACGCACCCGTCATTGACGACCGACTATTCCGAAGCGCTGATCGAACTGATCACGCCGGCGGAAGCCGACGCGTCGATCACGCTCGAACGCCTCGACGATCTGCACCGCTACGTGTATGCGTCGCTCGGCGACGAGATGCTGTGGAATAACTCGATGCCGGGCCAACTGCCGGCCGACGACGAAATCCCGATCGCCGACTACGGCACGTCGAACATCGGCCGCCTGAAGACGGTGTACCGGCGCGGCCTCGCGTATCGCTACGGCCGCACGATGCAGTGCATCGCCGGCATCCACTACAACTACTCGCTGCACGAGGAAGTGTGGCGGCGCCTGCATGCGGAAGAGGGCTCGACGGCCACGCTGGTCGACTACCAGTCCGAGCGTTATCTCGCGCAGATCCGCAACTTCCGCCGCCGCAGCTGGCTCTTGATGTACCTGTTCGGCGCGTCGCCCGCGCTTGACACGAAGTTCCTGCGCGGCAAGCCGCACAAGCTCGACACGTTCGACGCCGATACGCTGTACCGGCCATATGCGACGAGCCTGCGGATGAGCGACCTCGGTTACTCGAACACGACCGCGCAGGCCGCGCTGCAAGTCGACTACAACACGCTGCCCGGCTATCTCGACGCGCTGTCGAAGGCCGTGAGCGAGCCGTATCCGCCATACGAGGCGATCGGCACGCATCGCGACGGCGAGTGGATCCAGATCAACACGAACGTGCTGCAGATCGAGAACGAGTTCTACTCGACGATCCGGCCGAAGCGCGTCACGTATTCGGGCGAGCGCCCGCTGCATGCGCTCGCGTCGCGCGGCGTGCAGTACATCGAAGTACGCTGCCTCGACATCGATCCGTTCGAGCCGACCGGCATCGCGCTGGAGACCGCGCGCTTCATCGACGCATTCCTGCTCGCGTGCGCGCTCGACGAGAGCCCCGCGCTCGACTGCGACGCGTACAAGGAAGCGAACGCGAACTTCGGCAGCGTGACGATGGACGGGCGCAAGCCCGGGCTGACGCTGACGCGCGACGGCCAGCCGGTCACGCTGCAGGCGTGGGCGGACGACCTGATGACCGATATCGAAACCGTCGGGCGCCGTCTCGACGAGATCCGCGGTGGCGACGAGCATGTGCGTGCGATTGCCGCGCAGCGCGAGAAGCTCGCCGATCCGGAGCGCACGCCGTCGGCGCGCGTGCTGCGCACGATGCGCGAGAACGGGCAGTCGTTCCTCGCGTTCGCGTGCGCACACAGCGAAGCGCATGCCGCGCATTTGCGCGCGAACCCGCCGTCGGCGGAGACGATGCGCGCCGAGCAGGCGCTCGCCGCGAAGTCGCTGGCCGAGCAGGCCGAGCTGGAAACGAAGGAGGCCGGATCGTTCGACGCGTTCGTCGCGGCCTATCGTGCGTATACGCTGAACCGCTTCAGCGTTTGATGGCCGCTGCCCGCTGCCCGCTGCGCATTGCGCGGCGGGCAGGCCGGTTGCGCAGTCACGCGCCCGGCCCGGTTTCGTCCACTTCAGTGATGCGCGTACGTGTCGCGATCGACCACGTGCGGCAGTGCCGGTTTTCCTGATTCCACATTCGCATGGCCGTTGCTGCCGTAGCCGGCCGCGTCGCCGCGCGCCTGCGCGGCGCGCTGCATGACCGCCTGCATGTTTTGCGGAAAGTCCGGGCTGCTGGCGAGACTCGGCCGGTAGCCGGCGGCCTGCAGTTCCGCGAGTTCCTGGCGAACTTGCGCGCGCGTCAGCGTCGACGCTGCCTGGGCCTGGGCGGCGACAGCCGAGCCGATCAGCAGGAATGCGCACGCCGCAAGTTTTATGGTCTTCATCGTGTTTGCTCCGTGAGGTATCCGGCGCCGCGCCCTTCGTCGGCGCGGGCGGAATCGATGCAGCCAGTCTAGGCTTCGGACGCCAAACGAAACACCCCGCGTGCCGTCAGTCACCTTTGTCGCCTGAGCAACATTGCGCCGGCGGCATGCTGGCGTGCGTGTCAGTGCGGCGCCAGCCGCCGTTCAGCGTGCGGCGGATTCCGTGTGTCGACGCCGCGCGCATCGGGCTTGCCCTCCTTGTGCAAGCGCGATGCGCCTCCTAACCTTTTTTAAGCGACCGATCGGTCGGCGCTGCGGCATGGTTGCATGCGCAAGCGTCGGGTGATCTTCGCCGTCGTGGAACGCACGTTTGATACGGGACAGGAGCAAGCGCTAAAGCGCCAACTCCTGTTGACCGCGAAGCATGGGACAGGAGCAAGCGCTAAAGCGCTAACTCCTGTCGACCGCGAAGCATGGGACAGGAGCAAGCGCTAAAGCGCCAACTCCTGTTGACCGCGAAGCATGGGACAGGAGTAAGCGCTAAAGCGCTAACTCCTGTCGACCGCGAAGCATGGGACAGGAGTAAGCGCTAAAGCGCTAACTCCTGTCGACACGGAGACACGATGAATCCCACCGCAACCCTGCCGCCCGGCATCCTGTTCGCGCAGCCGTTGACGCCCGTCGCCAACTCGCTGTTCCTGTCGTTCCTCGTTGCCGTGATCCCGATCGCGGTCGCGCTGATCGCGCTCGGCGTGCTGCGCCGGCCGGCATGGCAGGCGTCGCTCGCCGGCCTCGTCACCGGCCTCGCGGTCGCGATCGGCGCGTGGGGCATGCCGGCCGGCCTCGCGTTCAACGCGGTCGGCGCCGGCATGGCGCTCGCGGTCGTGCCGGTGATGTGGATCGTGTTCAACGCCTTGCTGCTGTACAACATCGCGGTGAAGTCGGGCCGCTTCGACCAGTTCCGGCAGTGGATGCTCGACCACCTGCCCGACGACCGCCGCCTCGTGCTGCTCGTCGTCGCGTTCTCTTTCGGCTGCCTGCTCGAAGGGATCTCCGGGTTTGGCACGCCGGTCGCGATCACCAGCGCACTCTTGATCGCGCTCGGCTTCCCCGCGCTCGAAGCGCTCACCTACACGCTGCTGTTCAACACGGCGCCAGTCGCGTTCGGCGCGCTCGGCGTGCCGATCACCGTGCTCGGCGCGGTCACGTCGCTGCCGCCCGCGACGCTCGGCGCGATGGTCGGCCGGCAACTGCCGTTCTTCGCGCTGCTGCTGCCGTTCTACGTGGTCGGCGCGTACGGCGGCCTGCGCTCGATCTCGAAACTGTGGCCCGCGCTGCTCGTGTCGGGTGCGAGCTTCGCGATCGCGCAGTTCGTCACGTCGAATTTCCTCGGCTACCAGCTCACCGACGTGCTGTCGTCGCTCACGTCGCTGATCGTCACGATCGGCTTCCTGCAGGTGTGGAAGCCGCAGCCCGATCCGCAATACGCGCTCGCGCGCAGCGTGCCCGCGACGGCCGGCGCCGCGCGCGCGGGCTTCGGCGGCTGGCTGCCGTGGATCGTCGTGTCGGTGGTCGTGATCGTCTGGGTGCACGCGAACATCGCGGCGATCGGCGACGTGAAGATCAAGTGGCCGGGCCTGCACAACGCGGTCTTCGTGTCGCTGTACCACAAGCCGTATGCGGCGATCTGGGACTTCCAGCCGCTCGGCACCGGCACCGCGATCCTCCTGTCGGCGATCATCACGGCCGTGCTGACGCGCACCGGCGCCGGCGCGTTCCTCGAATGCGTGGTCAAGACGTGGCGGCAGACGTGGATCGCGATCATCACGGTGATGATGATCGTCGGGCTTGCGTACCTGCTGAACTACTCGGGAATCAGCTACACGCTCGGCACCGGTGTCGCGTCGACCGGTGCGCTGTTCCCGCTCGTGTCGGCGTCGCTCGGCTGGATCGCGGTGTTCCTGTCCGGCAGCGACACGTCCGGCAACGCGCTGTTCGGCAACCTGCAGGTGGTCGCCGCGCGGCAGCTCGGCCTCGATCCGGTACTGATGGCCGCGACCAACTCGTCGGGTGGCGTGATGGGCAAGATGATCTCGCCGCAGAACATCGCGACGGGCGTCTCGACGACCGACCTGAAGGGGCAGGAAGGCATCGTGTTCGCGCGCACGTTCTGGCACAGCGTGATCCTCACACTGTTGCTCGGCGTGCTCGTGTTCCTGCAGCAGCACGTGCTGACGTGGATGATCCCCGCGCTGCCGAAGTGACGCGCGGCGGGAAGCGGCAAGGAAGGCACGAGGAACACAACGACGGAAGGCGCGGGAACAACGCGGGAACAACGCGGGAAACGCGCCCGGAAAAGCGCCGGGAAGCGCGAAGGGAAAAACGCGAAGCCGACGAACGCGCGGCGGCTCAGCGCGCGTTCACCGGCCGCGTCGCGTGCGTTGCGTCGCGGGTCGCGGACTGCGCCGGTACGATGCACGCGAGGAACGCATCGATCGCCGGGCTTTGGCGGCGCGCCTTCAGGTAGTACACGTATTCGTCGATCGTCGTGTCGACGCCGCGCAGCGCGACGACGCGCAGGTCCGGGTGACGCTCGGCCTCGCCGCGCGGAAACAGGCTTCCGCCCACGCCATGCAGGATCGCCTCGCGGATCGCTTCGCGGCTGCCGATCTCGGCGACCGACGTGGCCGCGACCCCGGCCGCCGCGAGGATCGTCTCCGTGCAGCGACGCGTGACCGACCCTTCCTCGCGAATCAGGAGCCGCACGTCGGCGAGCTGCGCGGCGTCGATCGCGTCGAAGCGTGCGAGCGGATGGTCGCGATGCACGACGAGCACGAGCGGATCGGTCGAGATCACCTTGCGTTCGAGGCCGTCCGCGTCATTGCGCTGCGACGACACCGCGAGGTCGATGCGGAATTCGTGCAGCGCCTGCAGGATTTCCTCGGAATTGCCGATCCGGCACGTGAGCGCGATCGACGGATGCGCGTGCGAGAAGCGGCCGACCGCGTCCATGATGTAGTACGGCCCGGTCGCGCCGATCCGCAGATGGCCTTCGAACAGGCCGCCGACGTTGCGCAGCATGATGTCGGCCTGCGCCTCGAGCGCGATCATCTTCTCGACGAGCGGCAGCAGCTCGATGCCGGTCTCGGTGACCTCGAGCTTGCGGCCGCTGCGATAGAACAGCTCGACGCCGTACAACTGCTCGACCTGCCGGATCTGCGCGGCGATCGTCGGCTGGCTCACGCCCAGGTGGCGCGCGGCGCGCGTGATGCTGCCCTGCCGGACGGTCGCGTGGAACGCCTTCAGCTGATCGAACACGACTCGGCTTCTCCCCCCTCTTCATCGCGCGTCAGCGTAGCGCATGCGTGTGTCGGCCACGTGAAAGGTGCGTCGTGCGCCGCTTCGAAAAAAAGCTGGGGGTGACCGCAAGAAACCTGCTGGAACCGGTCACGGCCGGGACATGCCGGTGCGGAGTAATAGCGGCAACGCACCGACCGCCGGCCCCGCTCGACCGGCGCCACCCTTACCGACCCACAGGATCCTCCTCATGTCCGCCACCAATCGACGCGATTTCCTGCGCCTCGCCGCCCAGTCGGCCGGCGCGATGGCCGCCTACGCCGGCTTCCCGCCGGCGATCCGCAAGGCGCTCGCGATGCCGGCCGCCTATCGCACCGGCACGATCCGCGACGTCGAACACGTCGTGATCTTCATGCAGGAAAACCGCTCGTTCGACCATTACTTCGGCGGGCTGCGCGGCGTGCGCGGCTTCAACGACCCGCGCCCGCACCTGCTGCCGAGCGGCGCGCCGGTGTGGCAGCAGCCGCCGGCGTCGGTGTTCACGAAGAACTACCACTCGCGCGGGCTCGACCCGTCCGCGCCGTACGTGCTGCCGTTCTACCTCGACCCGAAGCAGACGACCGAATTCCAGCCGGGCACCAACCACGGCTGGAGCAGCGGCCACCTGTCCTGGAACAACGGCCAGTGGGACCAGTGGGTGAACCAGAAGCAGGACGTGCTGACGATGGGCTACCTGAAGCGCCAGGACCTCACGTACCACTACGCGCTCGCCGACGCGTTCACGATCTGCGATTCGTACTTCTGCTCCGCGCACGCCGACACGGCGCCGAACCGCATCTACCTGTGGACCGGCACGATCGATTCGCGCAACGTCTACGGCACGCAGCCGAACGGCCCCGGCATCGGCGAGCGCAACAACACGAACGGCTACACGTGGACGACCTACGCGGAACGCCTCGAGAACGCGAAGATCAGCTGGAAGCTGTACCAGGGCGGCACGGGCATCCCGGGCGACCCGACGGACAACTACACCGACAACTCGCTGATGTTCTTCAAGCGCTTCCAGGTGAAGGAAGGCGCGAGCGGCCCGCTGGTCGACAAGGGCGCGTCGGACCACACGCTCGCCGAGCTGAAGGCCGACGTGCAGGCGAACCGGCTGCCGCAGGTGTCGTGGATCGTGTCGCCGTACAAGTACAGCGAACACCCGCAGGCGTCGCCGACCGACGGCGCGTTCTACATCAACATGGTGCTCGAGGCGCTGACGTCGAACCCGGAGGTGTGGGCGAAGACGGTGTTCATCCTCAATTACGACGAAAACGACGGGCTGTTCGACCACGTCGTGCCGCCGGTGCCGCCGGTCAGGAGCGGCGTGGGCGGCCAGGGCATCGTGTCGTCGAACCTGCTGTCGAACCTCGGCGACGAGCTGCTCGACCTGAACAAGTACCCGGGCGAGATGAGCCCGCTCGTGCCGGGTGCGGACCCGGGCGGCATCCAGCCGATCGGCCTCGGGCCGCGCGTGCCGCTGATCATCATCTCGCCCTGGACGAAGGGCGGCTGGGTCTGCTCGGAGACGTTCGACCACACGTCGGTGCTGCGTTTCCTCGAAGCGCGCTTCGGCGTGCAGGAGCCGAACATCAGCGCGTGGCGCCGCTCGGTCTGCGGCGACCTCACGTCGGCATTCGATTTCTCCGCGCGACCCGATACGCGCACGGTGAGCTTCACGGTGCCGCAGCACATCCAGACGGCCGGCCAGGCGTACCAGGTGCCCGCGCAGCAGTCGATGCCGGCGCAGGAGCCCGGCACGCGTCCGGCGCGGGCGCTGCCGTACGAGCTGTTCGTGCATGCCCGCGTGAACGGCCGCGACGACAGCGTGTCGCTCGATTTCGCGAATTCGGGTGACGCGGGCGCCGCATTCTACGTGTACGACCGCCGCAATCCGGCGACGCCGCCGCGCCGTTACGCGGTGTCCTCGCACGACCGCTTCGCCGATACCTGGAGCACGTCGGCCGCGCGCGGCGACTACCATCTCGCCGCCTATGGCCCGAACGGCTATCTGTGCGAATTCCAGGGCAACACGCGGCTGGCCGCGGACGGCCGCCACGCGAACCCGGAAGCGAAGATCGGCTACGACGTGCGCAACCGCCACGTGTACCTGCAGCTGCGCAACAGCGGCGGCGCGGCGTGCCGCGTGGTCGTCGACAACGCGTACAGCCATGCGCATGCGCGCAGCTACACGCTGGAGCCGGGCGAGCGCATCGAGGATCACTTCGAGCTGTCGTCGAGCCACGGCTGGTACGATCTGACGATCACCGCGACCACGCTGCGCGGTGGCGACGACAAGGTCGTGCGCCGCTTCGCGGGCCACGTCGAGACGGGGCGGCCGAGCCAGAGCGACCCGGGGCCGGTGAAGCAGACGGCCTGACGGCGGGCCCGCATCGAGCGGTTCGGCGTGCTCACGCCGGCCGCACGATGCCGCGTGCCGGTTGCATTCCGGCACGCGGAACCGGTTTTTGGAAACTGAAAACTGTTGACAATATATCGGGCCGAGGGTATATAACGATCATTCGCCGACATGGCGCCCTCGTTTTTCTTCCGCAGCGTCGCTGCCTGCCCGACCATGACTGCCCCGAACGCGCTCAACGCCATCGAACTCCTGCAAAGCCAGTCGCTCGCGATGATTGTCCAGGACATGCTCGAGCGCGCGATCGTGTCCGGCGAATATGCGCCGGGCGAGAAGCTCAACGAAGTCGATATCGCGACGAAGCTGAACGTGTCGCGCGGCCCCGTGCGCGAAGCATTCCGCGCGCTCGAGCAGGCCGGGCTGCTGCGCAACGAGAAGAACCGCGGCGTGACGGTGCGCGTCGTGCCGCTGCGCGAGGCCGAAGAGATCTACGAAGTGCGCGCGATGCTCGACGAGTCGGTCGCGCGCGCGCTCGCGAAACGCATTTCGCCCGACACGCTGAAGGTGCTGAAGGGCATCATCCAGTCGATGAAGGATGCCGCGAAGACGCACGACGTCACGCGCTATACCGAGCTGAACGTGCAGTTCCACGACGCGATGGTGGTCGGCGTCGGCAATACGCATCTCACCGACACCTATCGCCGGCTCGTGCGCCAGCTCGGGCTGCTGCGCCAGGCCGCGATCGAGGCCGAGGAGGATGCGATCGCGGTGTCGGCGGCCGAGCACGACAAGATCGTGCAGGCGCTCGCGAGCGGCGACGAGGAGAAGGCGGTCGCACTGGTGCGCGAGCATGTCGCGCACGGCCTCGCGCGGATGCGCCGCACGCACGAGCAGGGGTTGCCTGCGGCGGGGAAGGCGGCGCGGGAGAAAGCCGGCGCGTGAGCGGGTTGCGGCGCGGGTTTCACCGCGCGTCGATGGCGACAGGGCGCTGAACCGATCGGTCAGCGCCTTTTGTTTTTTGCATCGCTGGCGCGGTTACTTGCGGTGCGTGATGTTCGTCGCGCCTGACGGGTTCAGTTCCCGCCGAAGGTGACGAGATCCGAGCCGATGGTGGTGATCGTCGGCGCGTTGATCATTTGCCGCTCCGTTTATCGAAGAGATCGTCCAGAACCCAGCCGGTGCCAGTCTCGCAGCTCACCTGTGTGTAGGCGTAAATTTTTGCGGCGCGATCCGTCAATGGCACGCAGGATTCGCCTTTCTTGATCGTAAAGACGGGCTGGGTTCGATCGTCATTCGGCTCGGCGAAGGCAGGCATGTCTTGAAGCGCCATCCATTTTTCATCTATGTGTTTCGAGCATGCGCTGATCATCACGATGAGTGCGGGCAATAGAAGAAACCGTGTCATTTCTTCGGATGTCGTCGGACGAGTTGATGAGGGAGTCGATGGTATCGCGTTGCATGCCGATTTGTTGGCAATGCAGATAATTCAAGACGCTATCGATGCAACGCCCCGCTTCGAACGTTTTCTGCTCGTACGACTCCATCGAACCCGATAGCGGCATGTTGGAATCGTGGACCCGAAGATATGGATCGTGTGCGGCAGGACGCGTCCTATATTCATGCGGCTATTTGCATGCAGCGCCGCCGGTTCGAGAGAAGACGCCACGCTGGTGATTTGACTTGTTCTATCGAAGGTTTTCGCGTGTTCGCGATCTGGTGAGGTGATACACGCGTTTCGATAAAAATTGGCGATGCCGCAACGTTCACGAGCGCTGTGCGTTACTTGCCCCTTTATTGCATGGCGCCCGCCATCACGCCTTGTCCGCCTTCCCCGCCGCGCTCGCGAACTTCGCGAGCCACGTATCGACCATCGCCGGCCGCCGGCTTTCGTCTTCCGCACGCTCCTTGCGACGAATCGCATTGCGCACCACGTGCGCGCCCACATAGCGGATCGGCTCCGGCGGGAAATGGCCGAGTGGGCCGCGCACGATCGGGCTGCGCGTCCACGCGTTGTCGAGGCCGAGCACCAGCGACGACAGGATCTGCCCGCCCATGTAGGTCGGCCCGACGCCGTTGCCTGAATAGCCGAAGCCGTAGAACACGTTCGGCGCGCCATCGAGGCGGCCGAAGAACGGGAAGCCCGTCACCGAGCGGTCCGACGGGCCGTTCCAGCTCGCGGTGACCGGCACGCCCGCGAGCGACGGGAAGAATTCGCGCAGGCTCTGCGAGAGCTGCGCCTCGTACGGCGAGCGCCGGTCGAACACCGGCGCGATGCGGCTGCGCCACGAGAACGTGTTGCCGCCCTTGCCGAGCATCAGCCGGCCGTCGGCGGTCGTGCGGTAGTAGTACACGAAGATCCGCGAATCGAGCACCGACACGCCGTCGACGAGCCCGGTCCGTTCCAGCAGTTCCGGGCATTTCTCGGTGATGACCATGTCGCTCGACACGACCGCGATCGTGCGCTCGAACTGCGGGAAACGGCTCGCCATCCACGCGTTGATCGCGAACACCAGCTTGCCGGCGCGCACGCTGCCGGACGGCGTCCGAACGACGGCCGGCTGCCCTGGCGTGAAGTCGACGAGCGGCGTGCGCTCGTAGATCCGGATCCCCATCTCGAGCGCGACGCGGCGCAGCCCGCGCACGAGCTTGCCCGGATGCACGGTCGCGGCGATCGGCGAGTACACGCCGTCGAGATTGCGGGCCGAGCCCGAACGGCGCGCGACTTCAGCTGCCGGCAGCGGCTCGTAGCTGTGGATACCGCACGCGGCGAGCGCGTCGAGCACCGGCGCGAGCGTGCCGACCTGCGCGCGCGACGTCGCGGTGTACAGCGTGCCGTCGAGCCGCAGTTCGGCATCGATGCGATGCGTGCGACAGAAGTCGGCGATGTGCTGGACGGCCGCCTCCGACGCCTTCACGAGCCGGATCGCCTCCGCTTCGCCGAACAGGCGCCGCAGCGTCAGGAATTTGGCTGACCACGTGAGCAGGCACCCGCCGTTGCGCCCGCTCGCGCCGGCGCCGCACAGGTCGGCCTCGAGTATCGCGATGTCGAGCGCCGGGTTCTGCTGCTTCGCCTGGATCGCGGTCCAGAGCCCCGTGAAGCCGCCGCCGACGATGCAGACGTCGGCCTCTATCGTGCCCTGCAGCGCGGGGGCGAGATCGCCGTCGTTGAACAGTGCTTGTTCGATCCAGAAGGGTCGCATCGGATGTCGTGCCGGTAAGGGTCGAGAGAATTGCCGTGCCGCACACGGCGGTAAAACGCAAAACGAAAGCGAACCCGCCGCACCGCAACGCACGGCGACCGGCCGCGCGCCGCGGTACGGCGGATGCAGCGCGTCAGGCCGCCGCTTCGGCCGACACGCGCCGCACGCCCATCGCCTTCAGCGTGTCGGCGATCGCGGCGACCGCGCCTGGAATGCCGGCCTCGCCGAAGTGGCCGATGCAGCCGACGCGGAACGTGTCGACCTCGGTCAGCTTGCCCGGATACAGAATGTAGCCGCGCTTTTTGACCTCCTGATAAAACCGCTTGAAGTCGTAGTTCGGATCGTCCGGCGCATGGAACGTGACGATGATCGGTGCCTGGATCGCGGAATCGAGGAACGGCCGGAACCCGAGCGCGCGCATTCCGTCGATCAGCGCGCGCGTGTTGCGCTGGTAGCGGCCGCCGCGCGCGGCGAGCCCGCCTTCGTCGACGTATTGCGCGACGGCCGCATCGAGCGCCGCAACCACGTGCGTGGGCGGCGTGAAGCGCCACTGCGTCGTGCGCTGCATGTAGACCCACTGGTCGTACAGGTCCATCGCGAGCGAATGGCTGTTGCCTTCGCAGCGTTCGAGCGCGGTGCGCTTCGCGATCACGAAGCCGAGCCCCGGCACGCCTTCGAGGCACTTGCCCGACGCGGCGATCACCGCGTCGAACGGCGTCGTGCGCGCATCGATGTCGATCGCGCCGAACGAGCTCATCGCGTCGACGATCAGCCCGCGGCCGTGTTTCGCGACGACCTGCGCGACCTCGTGCAGCGGGTTCAGCACGCCGGCGCCGGTTTCGCAGTGCACGAGCGCGACGTGCGTGATGGTCGGATCGCCGGCGAGCGCGCGCTCGACGTCGGCCGGATCGACGCGGCGGTCCTCGCTGTAGTCGATCGTCGTGAGCTTGCGGCCGAGCACGCGGCAGATCTTCGCGAGGCGCTGGCAGTACGCGCCGTTGTTCGGCACCAGCACGTGGCCGTCGCGCGGCACGAGCGTGCCGATCGCCGCCTCGACCGAGAACGTGCCGCTACCCTGCAGCGGCACGCATTCGTGCGTGCCTTCGCCGTGCACGATCTGCAGCAGCCGTTCGCGCAGCCGTGCGGTGATCGCGTTGAAGTCGCTGTCCCACGAACCCCAGTCGCGCAGCATCGCGTCGCGCGTGCGCTCCGAGGTCGTCAGGGGGCCGGGGGTGAGCAGGATGGGCTGGGTGGCGAGCGTCATGGTGTCTCCTTGGTGAAGTCGGGACGTCACGTGAATGCGGCGAACGGATCAGCGGCGGTGCGGGGTGCGCCAGGCCTGCGTGCGGCGCAACAGGCGGTGCGAGATGCAGGCGAACAGCACGCACGCGAACGACGAGGTCGCGAGCACGAGCGTCGCCATCGCGGCGGCCGGACCCATCTGGCCCGCGTCGTCGAGGTTCAGGATCGCGACGGAGGCGGGCTGCGTGTCCGGCGAGTACAGGAACGCGACGGCGGAGACCGTCGTCATCCCGTTGACGAACAGGTAGCGCGCGATCAGCAGGATCGCGGGCAGGCACACGGGCACGGTCACGCGCAGGAAGGTCTTGTAGAACGGCACCTTCAGCGACGCGGACACGGCCTCGAACTCGCTGTCGATCTGCCGCAGCGCGGTGACGGCGGTCAGGTGGCTCGACGCGTAGTAGTGGACGACCGTGACGATCGCGAGCAGCCACAGCGACCCGTACAGCCCGTTGAGCGGATTGCCGGGCGCGTTGAACAGGAAGATGTAGCTGATGCCGAGCACGAGGCCCGGCACGCCCATCGGCAGGATCGCGCACAGGCTGATGAAGCCGCGCAGCCAGCGTGCGCCGCGGGTCTTCTCGATCAGGTAGGCGCCGCCGAACACGACGATCGTGCCGCCGAGCGCGACGGTCGCGGCCATCCGCAGGCTGTTCTTGTACGCGTCGAAGATGCCGGCGCCGATCAGTCCCATCTCGTAGTGCTGCAGCCCGACGCTCATCTGGTACGGCCAGAACTTCACGAACGACGCGAACACCGAGATGCCGACCACCGCGATGAAGAACGCGCACACCAATGCGCAGTACGCGAGCATCGCGGCGTCGAATCCGCGTGACGGCTTCGGCTGGTACGGCGTCGAGCGCGCGCCGAGCTGCGACTGCTGGCGGCGGCGGATGAAGAAGTCGACACCGAACGCGACCAGCGCCGGGCACAGCAGCATCAGGCTCACGACCGCGCTGCGGTTGAAGTCCTGCAGCCCGATGATCAGCTTGTAGATGTCGGTCGACAGCACGTTGTACGAGCCGCCGATCACGACCGGCACGCCGAAGTCGTTGATGCACATCGTGAAGGCCACCATCGTCGCGCTGATCAGCCCGTACTTCGCGCCCGGCAGCGTGATCGTGAAGAACTTGCGCACGCGGCTCGTGCCCATCGCGTCGGCGGCTTCGTAGAGCCGGCCGTCCGCGAGCGACAGCGCGGTGACGAGGATCATCAGCACGTGCGGAAACGATGCGTACACCATGCTCAGCACGATCCCCGGCAGTCCGTAGATCGAGTGGCCGTGCAGCAGCGGCTTGAGCAGCCCCGCGTTGCCGAACCAGTAGATGAACGACACGGCGGACAGCAGCGTCGGCGCGAGCAGCGGCAGTAGCGCGATCGTGCGTGCTGCGTTCTTCAGCGGCATGCACGAGCGTGTCAGCGCATACGCGAACGTGAACGCCATCGGCACGACGATCATCGTGACGAGCGCGCCGACCGTCAGCGAATGAAGCATCGAGCGCAGCACGCCGCTGTCCTCGAGATACTCGACGAAGTTGTGTGCGCCGACGAAGCGGCCGTCCGTATCGACGAAGCATTTCTGCACGACGAGCGCGAGCGGCAGCAGCAGGAACAGCGACATCAGCGCGGCCATCGCGACGAGCGCGAGCTGTGCGAGGCGGTCGTGCCAGTGCGTGAGCTGCCGCACGTCGGCGGAGGCGGCCGCGCCGCGGCGGCGTTCGGTGAGGACGGCGCTCATTGCAGTCGCTCCTTCGCGCTCGGGAACACGCGGACATGCTCGCGATCGAGCGCGAGGTCGATGCGTGCGCCGGCCTGCACGCCGGTGCGGTCGACGTCGTGATACGACAGGTCGGCGACGACTTCCTGGCCGTCGAGCCCGTCGATCCGGAAGCTCACGCGACAGAACGCGCCGAGGAACTCGAGCTTCTCGACGCGGCCGGCCAGCACGTTGTCGGCCGTCTCGCCCGGAATGCGGATGCGCAGATCCTCGGGCCGCACGTAGACCGACACGGCCGCGCCCTGGGCCGGCCGGTTCGCGCCATGCCGGCAGTCGAAGCCGATGCCGCCCGCGCGCAGCGTGCCGTCCTGCGCGACTTCGGCGGGGATCGTGTTGACGCGGCCGATGAAGTCCGCGACGAACGGCGACGCGGGCTGGCGGTAGATTTCGAGCGGCGTGCCGATCTGCTCGATCACGCCGTGATTCATCACGACGATGCGGTCGGCCATCGACAGCGCCTCTTCCTGGTCGTGCGTGACCATGATCGTCGTCACGCCGAGCCGCTGCTGCAGCGCGCGGATCTCCTGGCGCAGCCGCACGCGCACGCGCGCATCGAGTGCCGACAGCGGCTCGTCGAGCAGCAGCAGGCCGGGCGACGTCGCGAGCGCGCGCGCGAGTGCGATGCGCTGCTGCTGGCCGCCGGACAACTGACCGGGATGCTTGCGATGGCTGTCGGGCAGGCCGACCAGCGCGAGCAGCGTATGCACGCGCTCGTGGATCGCGTCGCGCTTCATCCTGCGGTTCACGAGCCCGTACGCGACGTTGTCGAAGACGGTGAGGTTCGGAAACAGCGCGTACGACTGGAACACGATCCCGTAGTCGCGCAGTTGCGGCGGCAGCCGCGAGATGTCGCGGCCGTCCTGCATGATGTGGCCGGCGCTTTGCGCCTCGAGCCCCGCGATGATCCGCAGCAGCGTGGTTTTCCCGCAGCCGGACGGCCCCAGGAAGCAGATCATCTCGCCCTTCATCACGCTGAGGTTGATGTCGGTGAGGACCTGTGTGTCGTTGTACCGCTTTTCGATGCGTTCTACGCTCAGATAGGGTGCCATGCACGCCTCCACGCTGCGGGCGGCCCGGATGCGGGCCGGATACGACGATCGGAAGGGAGGCGGGGCGGCGCGTGTCGCGGCCCCGCTGCCTGGTGCGGCGTTATCGCCGCGTCATTGCTGTGCTTTCGCCCCGTAGCGCTTCTGCCAGGTATCGAGGATCGACTGACGGTTCTTCGCCGACCACACGAAGTCGTTCTTCACGAGCAGGTCCGCGTAGTTGTCGGGGATGCCGGCCAGCTTGCGCGCGACGCCCGGGTACGCGACGATCGCCCACCAGCGCGCGGTGATCTGGTTCGCGTCCTTGCTCGCCATGAAGTCCGCGAGTTTCTTCGCGGCGTCGGGCTGCCTGGTCGTCTTCATGATCGCGGTGCCTTCCATGTCCCAGCCGAGCCCTTCCTTCGGGAACACGAGATCGATCGGCGCGCCCTGCGCCTGCAGTTCATGACCGCGGAACTCGAACGAGATGCCGATCGGGAATTCGCCGGTGCCGGCGAGCGTGCACGGCTTCGAGCCCGAATGTACGTACTGCGCGACGTTCTTGTCGAGCGCGTCCATGAATTTCCAGCCGCGGTCGTCGCCGAAGGTCTGCAGCCACGCGGTGACGTCGAGATAGCCGGTGCCCGACGACACCGGGCTCGGCATCACGATCGCGCCTTTGTAGACCGGCTTCGTCAGGTCTTCCCACGACGTCGGCTTCGGGATGTTCTTCGCCTGCGCGGCGACGCGGTTGTAGCAGATCGTCGCGCCCCACACGTCCATGCCGACCCAGTGCGGCGGCGTGTTCGCGTCGCTGTACTTGCGCGTGAGCTGGTCGAAGCCCTTCGGCGCATACGGCATCAGCATCCCCTGCAGGTCGAGCAGCGTGAGGCTCGATGCGGCGAGGCCGAGGATGACGTCCGCGCGCGGGTTGTTCTTCTCCGCGAGCAGCTTCGCGGTGACCGAGCCGGTCGAGTCGCGCACCCAGCGGATCTCGATGTCGGGGTTCGCTTTCTCGAAGGCGTCCTTGTAGGGCTTCATCGCCTCGTCCTCCAGCGCGGTGTAGACGAGCAGCGACGTCTTCGCATGCGCCGCCTGCGCCGCGCCGAGCGCGACCGCGGCGGCCAGCGCGACGCGCGCCGCGCCCGTCGCCCATGCATTGAAACGCTTCTGTACCGGCACTTCGTTCATCTTCAGACCCCTTGACCGTGGCGCCGCGGCATGCGGCGGATGAGTGGAGACCAGCCCTCTTCGTACTGCCTCGTGTTTCCGTCTTTTGCTTTCTGTTCTCTGCATGTTGTTGACAATCTACAAATCATCAATTTTAATGTCAAGCATGGAAAACACCTCCTCGGCGCGGCGCGGGCGCCGACAGCTCAACCCCTTCGAACCGAAAGGACTGAACGTCATGACTGAAACGCCTGTATCCGTGGAAGTGAACGGCCGCCGCTACAACTGGATGCGCCGCCCCGTGGTGGTGGTCTGCGTCGACGGCTGCGCCTATGAGTATCTCGAGATGGCGGCCGAGGCCGGCGTCGCGCCGTTCCTGCGCACGCTGCTGAAGCCGGGCACGGCGCTCAAGGGCGAGTGCGTGGTGCCGAGCTTCACGAACCCGAACAACCTGTCGATTGTTACCGGCGTGCCGCCGGCGATCCACGGGATAAGCGGCAACTACTTCTACGATCGCGACACCGGCGCCGAGGTGCTGATGAACGATCCGAAGTACCTGGTCGCGCCCACCGTGCTCGCGACCTTCGCGGAACAGGGCGCGCGCGTCGCGGTCGTCACCGCGAAGGACAAGCTGCGCCGCCTGCTGGGCAAGGGGCTCAAAGGCATCTGCTTCTCGTCGGAGAAGGCCGACGAGGCGAGCCTCGAGGAAAACGGCATCGACAACGTGCTCGAGCTGGTCGGCAAGCCGGTGCCGAGCGTGTACAGCGCGGACCTGTCGGAGTTCGTGTTCGCGGCCGGCGTGCGCCTGCTCGAGACGCGCCCGATCGACCTGATGTACCTGTCGACGACCGATTACGTGCAGCACAAGTGCGCGCCCGGCACCGACGGCGCGAACGCGTTCTACCAGATGATGGACGCGTACCTGAAGCGGCTCGACGAACTCGGCGCGATCGTCGCGATCACGGCCGACCACGGGATGAACGCGAAGCACGACGGCGAGACCGGCGAGCCGAACGTGATCTATCTGCAGGAGCTGTTCGACGACTGGCTCGGCCACGACGCGGCGCGCGTGATCCTGCCGATCACCGATCCGTACGTCGTGCACCACGGCGCGCTCGGCTCGTTCGCGACCGTCTACGTGCCGGACGACGCCGATCCCGACGCGCTGCGCGCGCGGCTCGCCGCGGTGGACGGCATCGAGGTCGTGCTGACGGGCGCCGAAGGCTGCGCGCGCTTCGAGCTGCCGCCCGAGCGGATGGGCGACCTGATCGTGATCTCGAAGCAGGACGTCGTGCTCGGCACGCGCCGCATCAAGCACGACCTGTCGGGCCTCGACGTGCCGCTGCGCTCGCACGGCGGGATCTCCGAGCAGATCGTGCCGCTGATCTTCAGCAAGCCGGTCGCGACCGACGTCGCGGGCCGCGCGCGGCTGCGCAACTTCGACATCATCGACATCGCGCTCAACCATCTGCAGTGACGCGGACGCATCCGCCAGGAGACACTCATGAACGCCATTGCAGCATCGACGAAGGTTCGCACGGTTCATCGTGAAGCACTGCGAATCGATGGTGAAAGGATTCAGCGCGATGCGGTGATCGAGGTACGCAACCCGTACGACGGCTCGCTCGTCGGCACCGTGCCGAAGGCGACGCTCGACGACGTGCGGCGCGCATTCGCGGTCGCGCGTGCGTACCGGCCGTCGCTCACGCGCCACGAACGCGCGGCGATCCTGCGCCGCGCGGCCGACATCGTGCGTGCGCGCACCGCCGGGATCGCGGCGCTGATCACGGCCGAGGCCGGCTTGTGCATCAAGGATTCGACGTATGAAGCCGGGCGCGTGGCCGACGTGCTCACGTTCGGTGCGGGCGAAGTGCTGAAGGACGACGGACAGATCTTCTCGTGCGATCTGACGCCGCACGGCAAGAAGCGCCGCGTGTACACGCAGCGCGAACCGCTGCTCGGCGTGATTTCCGCGATCACGCCGTTCAACCATCCGATGAACCAGGTCGCGCACAAGGTCGTGCCGTCGGTCGCGACCAACAACCGGATCGTCGTGAAGCCGTCGGAGAAGGTGCCGCTGTCGTGCTACCTGTTCGCGGACATCCTGTATGAAGCCGGCCTGCCGCCGCAGATGCTGCAGGTGATCACCGGCGACCCGAAGGAGATCGCCGACGAGCTGATCACGAATCCGGCGATCGACCTGATCACGTTCACCGGTGGCGTGTCGATCGGCAAGTCGATCGCGGCGCGGATGGGCTACCGGCGCGCGGTGCTGGAACTCGGCGGCAACGATCCGATCATCGTGATGGAGGACGCCGATCTCGACGAAGCGAGCACGCTGGCGGTGTCGGGTTCGTACAAGAACTCGGGGCAACGCTGCACCGCGATCAAGCGGATGCTCGTGCACGAGGCGGTGGCCGATCGCTTCACCGAGCTGGTCGTCGAGAAAACCCGCGCGTGGGCCTACGGGAACCCGGCCGATCCGTCGGTCGACATGGGCACCGTGATCGACGAAGCGGCCGCGAAGTTCTGCGAGCAGCAGGTGAACGACGCGATTGCGCGCGGTGCGCGGCTGCTGGTCGGCAACGTGCGCGACGGCGCGCTGTATTCGCCGACGGTCGTCGATCGCGTGACGCCCGACATGCCGCTCGTGAAGTACGAGACGTTCGGGCCCGTGTCGCCGATCATGCGTTTTCGCGACATCGACGAGGCGATCCGGATGTCGAACAGCACCGACTATGCGTTGTCGTCGTCGGTCTGCACGAACCGCTTCGACAGCATCACGCGCTTCATCACGGAGCTGGAAGTCGGCAGCGTGAACGTGCGCGAGGTGCCGGGCTACCGGCTCGAGCTGACGCCGTTCGGCGGCGTGAAGGATTCGGGCCTCGGCTACAAGGAAGGCGTGCAGGAGGCGATGAAGAGCTTCACGAACACGAAGACCTACTCGCTCCCGTGGTAGGCGGTGTGTGATGCACACGCGCCGGCTCGAAGGCCGGCGCGTGCAATTTCCCCATGGCGGGAGGCGGCCGTGACGGCCGCCTCGCGACGGTCAATCGTCGTCGTGATGGTGATGACGCCAGCCGCGATGCCAGCCGTTGTCGTGCCGGTAGTAGCGGTAACGGTATTCGCCGTAGTACGGGCCGTAATAGACCGGCGCCGGCTCGTACACGACGGGCGGCGGCGGCGCGTAGTAGACAGGCGGCGGCGCCTCGATCACGGGCCCCGGCACGCCGAAATACACGCCGACGTCGGCACGCGCGAACGCACTTGCCGACAGGCAGGCGGCCGCGATGCCGACGGCACTGGACAACAGGATGCGTCTCATTTGCCGTTCACTCCGTCCGCGGGGACCAGGCCCGCGAGCAATCGTTTTACCTGCCTTCATGGTACGTAGCGCATGCCCAATGGGTGATACCGCAGTGTCGCTTCTGTAACCGCAGGTAACGGTTCGTCAGACGATCGCCGCGCTGCATCGCGTGGGATTTCGTCTGCGGAATGGGCGCGGCTCGCCGGCGCGTTATTCGACGCGCTCATATCGTTAGCGGATTTGCGTTTTTGCCGGATATCGGCGCGTCGGTAGAATTCGCGGACCTCTCGCGCGGCCGTTCGGGCCGGCGGGTCCACTCCCTTCCATCGTTCGGGGTCCGCACCATGAAATTCCTTCGCTCCATCCTGGTCGTCGCATTGCTGCAGGCCACTGCCGTCACGAGCGCGCTGGCGGCCGACGATCTCGCGCAGATCAAGTCGGCCGGCGTGTTCCGGGTCGGCACCGAAGGCACGTACGCGCCGTTCACGTATCACGATGCGTCGGGCAAGCTGACCGGCTTCGACGTCGACATCGCGAGCGCGATCGCGCAACGGCTCGGCGTGAAGGCGGAGTTCGTCGAAGGCAAGTGGGACGGGCTGATCGCGGGCCTCGACGTGAACCGCTATGACGCGGTCGTCAACGAAGTGTCGATCACCGATGCGCGCAAGGCGAAATACGATTTCTCGACGCCGTACATCACGTCCCGCGCGGTGCTGATCGTGCGCGCGGACAACACGTCGATCCGCTCGTTCGACGACCTGAAGGGCAAGAAATCCGCGAACACGCTGACCAGCAATTTCGGCAAGCTCGCGGCCGCGCACGGCGCGGACGTGGTGCCCGTGCAGGGCTTCAACGAATCGATCGACCTGCTGAGCGCGGGACGCGTCGACGCGACGATCAACGATTCGCTGTCGTACCTCGATTTCCGCAAGCACAAGCCCGACGCGAAACTGAAGATCGCGGCGACCGACACGAGCGGCGCCGGCGATGCATCGGGCGTGCTGCTGCGCAAGGGCAGTCCCGCGCTGGTGGCGGCGATCGACAAGGCGCTCGCGGACATCAAGGCCGATGGCACCTACGCGAAGATCTCGCAGAAGTACTTCGGCCGCGACGTGTCGCAGCCGTGACGCGAGGCTGACCGATGCCGCCCTGGCTGCACTTGATGGCGGAATCGCTGCGGCCCCTGCTGGTGGCAGGGCTCGTGTTCACGGTTCCGCTCACGCTCGCGTCGTTCGCGATCGGCCTGCTGCTCGCGTTCGGCGCGGCGCTCGCGCGCCTGTTCGGGCCGCGCTGGGCGCAGGCCGCCATACGTTTCTACATCTGGCTGTTTCGCGGCTCGCCGCTGCTCGTGCAGCTGTTCGTGATCTTCTACGGACTGCCAAACGTCGGCATCGTGCTCGATCCGCTGACCGCCGCCGTGATCGGCTTCTCGCTGAACGTCGGCGCGTACAACGCCGAGGTGATCCGCGGCGTGATCGAATCGATCCCGAAAGGGCAGTGGGAAGCCGCGTACTCGATGGCGATGACGCGCGCGCAGGCGCTGCGCCGCGCGATCCTGCCGCAGGCCGCGCGCGTCGCGCTGCCCGCGCTGTCGAATTCGTTCATCTCGCTGGTAAAGGACACGTCGCTCGCGGCCGTGCTGACCGTTCCCGAGATCTTCCAGGCCGCGCAGCGCATCGCGGCCGTCACCTACGAGCCGCTGATCCTCTATACCGAAGCCGCGCTGATCTATCTGCTGTTCAGCTCGGTGCTCTCGTCGCTGCAGCGTCGGCTCGAGCTGCGCTTCGGGCGCCATGCGCTGTTCCATGCGGAGTTGCGATGATCCGTCTCGAACGCATCGACAAGTCGTTCGGCGCGCAGCGCGTGCTGACCGGCATCGACCTCGCATTGCAGCCCGGCAGCGTGACCGCGTTGATCGGGCCGTCCGGCAGCGGCAAGAGCACGCTGCTGCGCTGCGTGAACCTGCTCGAAGTGCCGGAGGCGGGCGCGCTCACGGTCGGCGACGCCCGCATCGACTTCGCGGCGGGGCGCCGCCCGTCGCGCGATCACGTGTTCGCGGTGCGCCGTCAGACCGGCATGGTGTTCCAGAACTTCCAGTTGTTTCCGCACCTGAGCGTCGTGCAGAACGTGATGGAAGGGCTCGTGACCGTGCAGCGCTGGCCGCGCGAGCAGGCGCGCGAACGGGCGCTCGCGTTGCTGGACAAGGTCGGTATCGCCGACAAGGCCGACGCATGGCCCGCGACGTTGTCGGGCGGCCAGCAGCAGCGCGTGGCCATCGCACGCGCGCTCGCGCCGTCGCCGCAGGTGTTGCTGTGCGACGAGCCGACGTCCGCGCTCGATCCCGAATTGTCCGTCGAAGTCGTCGAAGTGCTGCGCCAGCTCGCGCGGGAAGGCACGACGATGCTGATGGCCACGCACGACCTGCGCCTGGCTGCGTCGGTCGCGCACGATGCGGTGTTTCTCGCGGATGGCCGCGTGGTCGAGGCCGGTGCGTCGCGCGAGCTGTTCGGGCGGCCGCGCGATCCGCGCACCGCGAAGTTCGTCGCGACGCTCGCGCAGGGCGTGCCGGCCTTCTGATTTGCTACGCTACGCGGCTGCGTGGGCGATCAATCCTGTCCGTGCGCGTCGAGCACCGCGGCGACGATCGCCTCGGGCGCATCCTCCTGGACCAGGTGCCCCGCGCGCGGCACGCGGATCAGCTTTCCGCCCGTGATGCGATCGGCGAGCGCCTGCCCCTGTTCGCGCGGAATCCACGCGTCGTCCTCGCCCCACACGATGCGCACCGGAAAGTCCGGCGGCGCATAACGGGCCTCGGCTTCCTCGATATAGCGTTGGCGCATCTGCGCGATCTGCCGATAGAACGCCGGCTGGCCGGCCGGCGTGAGCCACGGCGAGCGGTAGATCGACAGCACGTCGTCGCTCAACGGCCGTGCGACCGCATTGCCGATATAGGCCGACACGAGTGCGTGATGCGCGTACGCCGGCAGCCCGGTGAACGCGGCTTCGTGCTGCGCGACGTGACGCACGAACGGCGAGCCTTGCGGCGCGATCGCGACGGGGTTCACGAGTGTCAGGTCCGAATACGCGATACCGTCGAGGAAATGCGCGCGCAGCACGGTTGCGCCGCCGTAGTCGTGCGCGAGTACGCGCGGGCGTGAAAGTTTCCATTCGGCGAGCAGCGCGCCGAACAGCACGTTCTGCCGGCCGAGCGAGACGTCCGTGTCGGGCATGTCCGACTGGCCGTAGCCGAGCAGGTCGTAGAAGAACACGCGATGACGCCGTGCGAGCCACGGCGCGATGCGGCGCCACACCTGCGACGAGAACGGCGTCCCGTGCACGAGCACGAGCGGCGGCCCTTCGCCGAGCGTGCCCCATGCGATCCGGTGACCTTCAAAATTGTAGCGATTGGCGAGCTCGAGCATCGGCGCCTCCGTGCTAACCTGTTTTGGTTGTTAACAGGTTACGCCTGTTCGCTCGGATGTGAAACCGATAGGTGAAAATAAATGGTTACTCGACACGAGCCTGCGCGAGCGGCGCATACATGGCGTGCGGCCGATTTCGTCGGCGGCCATCCGGCGCTCGATTTCCTGAACACGGTGGCCGACACGGGCAAGACGCGCGATGAGGACAAACTCGTCGACTGGCCGGCCGTGCGTGCCTGGGCCGGGAAGTCGGGGTTGCTGGCGGAGGCCGACCTGACGCGGTTTCTGCGTCATCCCCGGCAGGACGGCGCGGACGAACTCGTCGCGCTGCACGGTTTTCGCGAGGATGCGTATGCGGCGCTCGCGCACCTGACCGCCGGCGAAGGCGGCAGTGCCGGCGCGCGAGCGGCGGACCGGCTCGCCGAGGCGATTCGCGATGCGATCGGGCGCAGCAGATTCGACGCGGTCGACGGCCGCTTCGCATGGCGGCCCGATGCGCGCGCCGCGTCGCGCTGGATCGACGCGGCCGCGCTCGGGTTCGAGCATCTGCTGCGCGGCGACGATTTCGCGCGCGTGCGCCAGTGCGGCCGCTGTACGTGGTTCTTCGTCGATCGCGGCCGCGGCGTCGGACGCCGCTGGTGCGACATGCGCACGTGCGGCAACCGAGCGAAGGTGGAGGCGTTCAGGGAGCGGTGAAGCCGTGGTCGCGACGTTGACGGCCCGGTTTTTCCGCGTTCGTCATTCGGCGAGTTCGTGCGGCCGAGGCTCGGGCCACAGCGCCCCGACGACGAACAGTCCGGCGACGAGGAACGGCGCGCCGATCGCGAACAGGATGGCCGTGAGCCCCCACCGGTCCCAGAACCGGTCGATGACCGCGCGCTCGGGCGTGACGGGGTCGTACAGCACGTCGACCACCTCGCCTTCGTACAGTCCGGGGCGCGACGAGGTCGAGCCTTGCGCGAACGTGACGGGGCGGCCGCTGTCGGTCGTGAACGCGATGGTCGCCGAATAGAGCGACGTGCGCGTGCGGGACGACTGGGCGGTTTCGGCGATCTCGACGACATGGCCGGTCGAGTGCGCGTAATGGCGGGCGATCTGCCACTGGCGCAGCCCGGCGGCGCCGGCGCCGGCCAGGAAGCCGGTGCCGATCGCGATCGGAATCAGCACGATCGCGATGTTCCAGCGGCGCCGGACCCCTGTGCGGGCGGCCGGCGCGGGCAGCGCGTCGGCCTGCCGGCCGCGGCGCGCACTCACATACAGCAGGCTGCCGATCGCCAGCGATGCGACTGCAAGCAGCGCCGGCACCGCGACGGGCAACCAGCGTTGCGTGAAATCGTCGATCAGTGCGGGACGGTTCGGATGGGCCGGATCGACCAGGACGTCCACGCTTTCGCCGATGTCGTAGGCCGGGACCACCGATGCGGTATTGCCGGCGACTTCGCGGCGGCGGCCGTCGTTCGCCAAATAGGCGACGATCGGGCGGTATGCACGCATCGCGTCGCTGTCCTGCACGATGCGCACGACCGTGCCCGGCGTACGGATCAGGTCGCCGGCCGCATGGCTCGCGGTGACGGCGAGCATGGCTGCGACCACGAGCAGCGCAACGCCGAGCGCGAGTGCGACGAGCGCGTCCTTACGCGGCATGGCCGGATCCGTAGTGCGCGTCACGCGACGGGCCCGGATGCGATCGGGGGAAGGAGGCGACACGATGTGCGTGCCGTTGTCGGCGTGACCATGCCCTCTGAATGGTCGCGTCTCGTTCACATGATTCCATGTCTGACGTCCCATGCTCTCTCAGTGCCGGCGGCGATACGGCGATCGCCGTCCCGGTCGTGTGATATTTTGTCGGACGATTCTAGCGGAAAGTACCTCGGCGAGGCATCAATGTGATTGCGTGTCGCGAGGAGGGGCCGAGGCCGGGCGGCGCCGGAAATGGAAAAAGGCCGGTCAGCTTGCGCTGACCGGCCTTTGGAATTCCTGGTGGGGCGTGAGTGACTCGAACACTCGACCTACGGATTAAGAGTCCGCTGCTCTACCAACTGAGCTAACGCCCCCAACAGAAGAAAGATTATGCCCGTGTATTTTGGACTTGGCAAGCCCTTTCTGCGAATTTCCTCAAAATATTTCGTGGCGGCGACGGCCGCCGTCGCCGCGGTAATGAGCCATCGCAGTTGGCGCGCTCCCGGTATGATGACGTCCACACCCGTTGCGCGGCGGTCGCGCAACGTTTTCTGGACATTCGAAGATGGACGAAAACGCAGTCCGCGAATTGCTGGATCGCCTGCTGGCCCCGTGGGTCCGCTCGCTCGGTCTGGTCCCCGTATCGATCGGCGACGACAGCGTCACGATGCGCCTGCCGTTTTCCGGCGAATTCCGTCATTCGGGCGGGGTCATCTGCGGCCAGGTGTTCACGGCCGCCGCCGACACCGCGATGGTGGTCGCGATCTCGGCCGCGCTCGGCGAGTTCCGGCCGATGACCACCGTCTCGCTGAACACGAACTTCATGCGTCCGGTGCGCAAGGGCGACGTGCTCGTCACCGCGCGCGTGCTGCGGATGGGCCGCAACCTGGTATTCGGCGAAGTCGAGCTGTTCGACGAGGACGGCAAGATGGCCGTTCACGCGACGTCGACCTACGCGCTCGTCAGCTGAGCGGCGCCATGTTCGACCAGATCGTCTTCGCGGGCGGCGGCAATCGCTGCTGGTGGCAGGCCGGCTTCTGGGACGTCGCGCAGCCGGCGCTCGGCCTGCGCCCGCGCGTGATCGCGGGGATCTCGGCCGGCGCGGCGACCGCCTGCATGCTGTATACACGCGACGCCGCGTGGGTGATGCGCTATTACGAGGAAGCGCTGCGCCACAACCGCAAGAACGCGTACTGGGGCAACCTGTTCGGCCGCGAGCCGGTGTTTCCGCATTACCGGATCTACCGTCAGGCGCTGCTCGACATCTACGGCGAGCCGTTCGCGCGGCTCGCCGACGCGCCGGAGATCCGCATCGGCGTGTCGCACGTGCCGCGCTGGCTCGGCGCGCGCAGCGCGGTCGCCGCGGGCCTCGTCGCATACAACATCGAAAAGTACCTGCGCAAGACGCTGCACCCGACGCTCGGGCGCACGCTCGGTTTCCGGCCCGAGTTCGTGCGCGCGCAGGCGTGCGCGAGTGTCGAGGAACTCGCCGACCTGATCCTGCAGTCGTCGTGCACGCCGCCGTTCACGCCGGTGCTGCGCCGCGGCGGCCGGCCGGTACTCGACGGCGGGATGGTCGACAACGTGCCGGTCGACGCGCTCGACACGTCGCCGGGCGACGTGCTGGTGCTCGTCACGCGGCTGTATCCGCGCCCGCAGATGTTCACGGTCGCGCACGGCGACCAGCGGCGGCTGTATGTGCAGCCGTCGAGCAAGGTGCCGATTTCGAGCTGGGATTACACGAGTCCGTCGCAGATGCGGCATGCATACGATCTCGGACGGCGCGACGGCGAGCATTTCCTCACGCGCGTCGACGCAATGACGGGCGGCCGCGTGGCCGCCTGAAGGCGGGGAAGGCGGGAAGCCCGGCAGCAGAGCCGCGCGGCGAGCGCGGCCCGTGCCGGTCAGCACCGGTCGGAGTCGGTCAACGCACGCGGCGCGGCGTCAGCGCTTCCGGATTGACGACGCTCGACATATCGCCCTGGTCGAACGCGAGGATGTTCTTGAACGCCGCGCTGAAATAGAGCTCATAGCTTTCGCGCTCGACGTAGCCGATGTGCGGCGTGCAGATCACGTTTTCCATCCGCAGCAGGCTGTAGCCCTGCAGGATCGGCTCGCTCTCGAACACGTCGATCGCGACCATCCCCGGACGGTTGTGCGACAGCGCGTTGACGAGCGCGTTCTCCTCGAGCAGCTCGGCACGGCTCGTGTTGACGAGCAGCGACGTCGGTTTCATCCGCATCAGGTCTTCCTGCTTGACGATCCCGCGCGTGTCGTCGTGCATGCGCAGGTGCAGCGACAGCACGTCGCTCTGCTCGAACAGCGCTTCGCGGCTCTCGGCGGCCGTGTAGCCGTCGGCGCGCGCGGCCTCGAGCGAATGCTCGCGGCCCCAGATCAGCACGTTCATCCCGAACGCCTTGCCGTAGCCGGCGACCAGCCGGCCGATCTTGCCGTAGCCCCAGATGCCGAGCGTCTGGCCGCGCAGTACCTGGCCGAGGCCGAAGTTCGGCGGCAGCGCCGACGTCTTCAGGCCCGACTGCTGCCACGCACCCTGCTTCAGGTTCGCGACGTATTGCGGAATGCGGCGCTGGGCGGCCATCACGAGCGCCCAGGTCAGCTCGGCGGGCGCGACCGGCGAACCCGTGCCTTCGAGCACCGCGATGCCGCGGTCGGTACACGCTTCGAGGTCGATGTGGCTCGAGATGCGGCCGGTCTGGCTGATCATGCGCAGGTTCGGCAGCTTGGCGAGCAGTTGCGACGAAATCGGCGTGCGCTCGCGAATCAGCACGAGCGCCTCGACTTCCGCCAGGCGGCTCGCGAGTTGCCCCAGGCCGCGTACCGTGTTGTTGAAGACCTTCACGTCGTGCTCGGCGAGCATCTCGAAGCAGTTCAGCTTGCGGACGGCGTCCTGGTAGTCGTCGAGGATGGCAATTTTCATGATCAGCGGGAGTCGCGCGTTGAAAGCGGCAGCGGCGGCGGCGCAGGTCGCGCACCCGTCCCGCCCGGCCGGGGCCGACATGATGCTACGTCGGCGCACGTCGTGGTGTCTTTTTAACAGGTTGTTACGCTCCGCCGCAATCGGCGCCGGCCTGAGCCGGCGCCGCTCCCCTCGGACGCGTCGGGATGCGATGTTGTGTCGCATCAGACACGTCCTTTCTGATTCGGCAGCTTACCGGAGGAGGTTCACCCAATTGTTGCTTCAATCAGAATAATTGGATCATCCATTCGCGATGAGTGAGGATTTTTGACTATTTTTATCGTCAAGGCGGCCCTTGTTGAGCAACTCTGCATCATTTCCGCTGTCGTAGGAGAATTACGCATTTGCTTCAACTTTTTGAAGTTGTAACAGCGGCAGGAGTCGTTATGGATCATTTGCAGTCGATGCGCGTGTTCGTCAAGGTTGCGGATCTCGGCAGTTTCGCGCGGGCCGCGAGTGCAATGGATATTTCCAACGCGGTCGCGACGCGTCACGTCGCCGATCTGGAAGGCCGGCTCGGCACGCGCCTGCTGAACCGCACCACGCGCAGCCTTTCGCTGACGGAGTCGGGCCAGGTCTATCTGGAGCGGGCGCGCCAGATTCTCGATGAGCTCGAGGATGTCGAGCAGATGGTCGTCGCGCGCAATCACGAGCCGGTCGGCACGTTGCGCATCGTCGCGCCGGTCGTGTTCGGCCTGCACAACCTTGCGCCCGTCCTGCAGTCGTACACCGAGAATTTCCCGAAAGTGGTGCCGGATCTGACGCTGGTCGACCGCCAGGTCGATCTCGTCGAGGAAGGTTTCGACGTCGGCATCGTCGTGACGCGCCAGATGCGCAGCGCGAGCATCGTCACGCGTCGGCTGACCACGGGCTGCATGACCGTGTGCGCGACGCCGAGCTACCTGGAAAAGCACGGCGTGCCGACCCATCCGGAGCATCTCGCCGAACACCCGGCGCTGAGCCTGCCGACCGAATACTGGGGCGACGAGCGCGTGTTCACCGGGCCGGACGGCGAAGTGCGCGTGCGCCCGACCAACGTGATCGTCGCGAACAATACCGCGATGCTGCGCCAGTTCGCGCTGCTCGGGATGGGCGTCGCGATCCTGCCCAGCTACCTGATCGGCAGCGACATCGCGCGCGGCGCGCTGGTCCGGCTGCTGCCGGATTTCCGGCTGCCGCAGGTCGAGATCAACATCGCGTATCCGAGCCGGCGCCACCTGCCCGCGAAGGTGCGCACGTTCATCGACCACCTCGTCGAATATTTCAGCCACTCGACCGACGCGATGATGGGCGAACAGTGGGCCGCACAGAGCGCGGCGCCTGCGCCGATCGGCGTCGAGATGCGTGCCGAGCCGCCCGGGTCGACCGACCCGAACCTGCAGCCGCGGCTCGCGCGTTCGCCGCGCGCGCGCGTCGCGGTGCCGTCGCCGCTGTAACGGCGCGGCGGCCGCGCACCGGCACGGCCGGCAGCAGGCACCAAGAAAAAACGCGGATCGAGTGATCGATCCGCGTTTTTTTATCGACGGTTCACCGGCGTACTGCGGGCCGGGCAGACCCCGGCGCTTGGTGCGTCAGGAGCCCGTCTTGCGCGCCGTCGTCTTGCGGGCGGCGGTCTTGCGCGCCGGTGCCGGTTTCTCGTCGGCGCCTTCCGTCACGGTTTCGGCGTCCTTCGTCGCCGATTTTGCCGTCTTCTTCGCGGCCGCGGCCTTCGGTTCCTTCTTCTCGAACTCGAAACCGATCTTGCCGTCCGGCTGCTTCACGAGGAATGCCTTGAAGTTGCGGCCCGTGCGCGACGACTTGAAGTTCGGCAGCAGATCCGTGCGGCCGTCGGCCAGCAGTTTCGCCATCTGCTCGCGCGTGATTTCCTGCTGCAGGATCACCTTGCCCGAACGGAAGTCGCAGGTCTTCGGATTCGCGACCGAGTGCTCGCACACATAGCTCATCCCGTGCTCGAACACGCGGCCCTTGCACTTCGGGCATGCGCCGACCGGTTCCTGCGCGGAGAAGTCGGGCGCTTCGCCTTCCTCGCCGCCCTGGTCCTGGCCGAAGTCGAACTCGAGCTTGTAGTTCTTCGTTTCGTCGTCGAACGAGAGCTTCAGGATCGCCGAGAACGGACGGCCCATCTTGCTGCGGAAGCCGGACAACGGGCCGATGGTTTTTTCCCGCAGCAGCTCCTCGACTTCCGCGATCTCGAACTGCCGGCTGCCCGGAATCTTCGAGATCGAGAACTCGCACTTCGTGCATGCGAAGCGGCGGTAGTTTTCCTTCACCTGGCCGCCGCAGTTCGGGCACGGCGTCTCGAGCGTCGCGTAATCGCCGGGGATCGTGTCGGAATCGTATTCCTTCGCGCGCTTGACGATCTGCTGCGTCATGCGGGCGATTTCCTGCATGAACGCGTCTCGCCCGAGGTTGCCGCGCTCCATCTGCGACAGCTTGTATTCCCATTCGCCAGTGAGCTCGGGCGCGGTCAGCTCCTTCACGCCGAGCCCGCGCAGCAGCGTCATCAGCTGGAATGCCTTCGCGGTAGGGATCAGCTCGCGGCCTTCGCGCACGAGATACTTCTCGCCGAGCAGGCCTTCGATGATCGCCGCGCGCGTCGCCGGCGTGCCGAGGCCCTTCGCGGCCATCGCCTCGCGCAGCTCGTCGTCCTCGACGAGCTTGCCCGCGCCTTCCATCGCGGACAGCAGTGTCGCTTCCGAGTAGCGTGCGGGCGGCTTCGTGACGAGCGCGACGGCGGCGATCTCGTCCGTCTTCACCTTCTCGTCCTTCTGCACCGGCACGAGGTTCGCGTCCGCGCCTTCGGCGTCGCGGCCGTACACCTGCAGCCAGCCCGGCTCGACGAGCACCTTGCCTTCGGTCTTGAAGTGATGGCCGGCGACTTCGGTGATCCGCGTCGTGACGCGGAACTCGGCCGCCGGGAAGAACACCGCGAGGAAGCGCTTCACGACCATGTCGTACAGCTTCTGCTCCGGCTCGGACAGCGACTTCGGCGCCTGCAGCGTCGGGATGATGGCAAAGTGGTCGCTGATCTTCGAGTTGTCGAAGATCCGCTTGTTCGGCTTCACCCAGCCCTTGTCGAGCACCTGCTTCGCATGCGGCAGGTAGTTGTGGCTCTCCTTGAGCATCTCGAGCGTGGACTGCACCGTCGAAATGTAGTCTTCCGGCAGCGCGCGCGCGTCGGTACGCGGGTACGTGAGTACCTTGTGCTTTTCATACAGCGCCTGCGCGAGGCCGAGCGTGTTCTTCGCGGAGAAGCCGAAGCGGCTGTTCGCTTCGCGCTGCAGGCTCGTCAGGTCGAACAGCAGCGGCGACAGCTGGGTCGACGGCTTCGATTCCTCGGACACCGTGCCGACCTGGTCGCGGCACGCGGCGACGATCGTTTCGGCGGCCGGCAGGCTCCAGAGGCGCGAGTCGCGCTTTTCCGGATCGAATTCGTCGCGCTTGAATTTCGGGTCGAACCACTTGCCTTCGTAGAAGCCGCCCGCGCATGCGAACTCGGCCTTCACTTCCCAGTAGTCGCGCGGGATGAAGCGGCGGATTTTCTCTTCACGTTCGACGACGATCGACAAGGTTGGCGTCTGAACGCGGCCGACGGTCGTCAGGAAGAAGCCGCCGCCCTTGCTGTTGAACGCGGTCATCGCGCGCGTGCCGTTGATCCCGACCAGCCAGTCGGCTTCCGAGCGGCAGCGTGCGGCGTCGGCGAGCGGCTGCATGTCCGAGTCGGTGCGCAGGTGCGCGAAACCGTCGCGAATCGCCTGCGGCGTCATCGACTGCAGCCACAGGCGCTGGACCGGCTGCTTCGCCTTCGCGTGCTGCACGATCAGGCGGAAAATCAGCTCGCCCTCGCGCCCCGCGTCACATGCGTTGATCAGGCGATCGACGTCCTTGCGCTTCATCAGCTTGGTCAGGACTTTCAGGCGCGACTCGCTTTTTGCGATCGGATTCAGGTCGAAATGCGGGGGGATGACGGGCAGATGAGCGAAGCTCCATTTCCCGCGCTTGACCTCGTACTCTTCCGGGGCGGCGATTTCCAGCAGGTGGCCGACCGCGGACGACAGGACGAATTCGTCGCTCTCGAAGTATTCGTCATGCTTGGTAAAGCCGCCCAAAGCGCGCGCGATGTCGTTCGCGACAGAAGGCTTTTCCGCAATGATCAGAGCTTTGGACATGACAGATGTGTGTTGGTAGACCGGGTTCGCCGGCGTGGGTCCCTTTTACGACGGCTTTATAGCACACGCCGCAGCGACGGCGGCTCGGCGTGCAAAAAGCGGCTCATCATAGAGGGGGGGCGCAACGGCGGCAAGCGCGCCCGGCGCGGCGGCACGCGCAACGGCGCGAAAAGCCGCCCGGCCGGTGCGCGGTTCACGCCTCGACGTTCAGGATATTGCGCAATTTCGGTGCGTGCGGCGCGCCGGGCACGGCGCTCAAGTCGGACAGCATCCGTTCGACGATCGTCGCGTGCGGCAGCACCGTGCCGAAGAAGCGCGCGGTGTTCGCGTCCTCGATCAGGATCGTCGGGAAATTCTCGACGTCGAGATCGTCGAGCCGGTCGGCATGGGTTTCGATGTCGATCCACGCGAAGCAGGCGTCGGGATGGCTATCGGCGAGCTGGTCGAAGGCCGTCCGGTAGTCGCGGCAAGTGCCGCACCACTCGGCGCACAGGCAGGCGACCAGCAGCGTGTCGGGATCGGCGAGGCGCTCGGCGATCCGATCGGCATCGGTGTCGAGATTCAGCGCGGGCATGGAATTCCTTGGGTAGCGTCGGCGGCACGGGCCGCCCTATGCGGGGGACTGTAGCACGCCGGACGCGGGCGGAGTGGGCGCCACGTCAAGCCGCGCGAAGCGTCCGCCGGGCACGCTCGCGACGCGGCCGGCCAGTTCGAGCGCGAGCAGCGCGCGGTGCAGCGCGTCATCCGACAGGCCGCTGTGCTCGGCGAGCCACTCGTAAGTAACGGGGCCGTATCCCAGTGCGGCGAGCACGGATCGCTCGGTCGGGTTGTCGGGCGGCACGCCTTCGTTTGCGGCCGATGCGATGGATGGAACGGCGCAATCCGGTTTCCCGACATGCTCACCCGCGCGTCGCCCCAGCGTGCCGGATGTTTCGCCGTTATCGGGGCGCGTACCCGAATTCGCCGCGGCGTGGGCGGTGTGCGCTGCCGGTTTGTCCAGCCCGTACTCCTCGAGCACGTCGAGCGGTGTCGCGGTGAGCTTCGCGCCGTCGCGGATCAGCGCGTGGCAGCCCTGCGCGAGCGGCGCGTGGATCGAGCCCGGCATCGCGAACACGTCGCGGCCCAACTCATTCGCGAGGCGTGCGGTGATCAGCGAGCCGGAGCGCGGCGCGGCTTCGACGACGAGCACGCCGAGCGCGAGCGCGGCGATCAGCCGGTTGCGCTGAGGGAAATGCGACGCCCGCGCGGGCGTGCCGAGCGGCCATTCGGACAGGATCACGCCGCGCGCGGCAATGTCGTGCGCGAGCGTGCGGTGCCGCGCCGGATAGACGAGATCGGTGCCCGTCGCGATCACCGCGACCGTGCCGGCGCGGCCGTCGAGCCCGCCGCGATGCGCGGCGCCGTCGATGCCGAGCGCGAGGCCGGAGACGATCGCGAGCCCCGCGTCGGACAGCGCATGGGCGAAGCGCGTGGCGTCGGCGAGCCCTTGCGGCGTCGCATGGCGGCTGCCGACCACGGCGAGCCCGCGTGCGTGCAGCAGGTCGAGCCTGCCCTTTACATATAGCAGCGGCGGCGGGTCGTGCAGGTCGCGCAGCCGTGGCGGATAGACGGGATCGTTGAGCGTGACGATCGCGTTGCCCGGTGTATCGAGCCATGCCAGTGCGGCGTCGGTGCAGGCGTCGAGGTCGTCCCGCTCGCTGGCGCGCACCGCCCGCGCGGCGGCGGCGCTGCTCGCCGCGCCGATGGCCCGGTCGGACGCGGCGAGCAGCGCCGCCGGCGAGCCGAATGCGTCGAGCAACGCATGCAGCACGGCGGGTGAGATGCCCGGCGCATGCGCGAGCTGCAGCCACGCGCGCAATGCGGAAGTCGTCAGCGCTTGCGGCGACATGAGGTTCCCCTCGAACGCGGCGGCCAGCGGAGCGCGTGGCGCCATGATAAAATTTTCATCATCCGAAATACTCGACAGGGCCGCGCGCACGAGCGCCCGGCCAATTGCAGGAGGCATGACCCGCGGCGTTGATATGCCGCGCGTCTGCCTCATCTTCATTGCATCCCGGCGGCGGCGCCAGCCGGCCGGATGGCCGATGCGGCACGCCGCTCCACCGAATACCGAACACCATGGCTTTGCTGAACATTCTTCATTACCCCGACAAGCGACTGCACAAGGTCGCGAAGCCCGTCGACAAGGTCGACGACCGGATCCGCAAGCTCGTCGCCGACATGGCCGAAACCATGTACGCCGCGCCGGGCATCGGCCTCGCGGCGACGCAGGTCGACGTGCACGAGCGCGTGATCGTGATCGACGTCTCCGAGGAGAAGAACGAGCTGCGCGCGTTCATCAACCCCGAGATCATCTGGTCGAGCGACGTGAAACAGGTCTACGAGGAGGGCTGCCTGTCGGTGCCCGGGATCTACGACGAAGTCGAGCGTCCCGACCACGTCCGTGTACGTGCGCTCAACGAGCACGGCGAGACTTTCGAGCTCGACTGCGAGGGCCTCCTGGCCGTGTGCGTGCAGCACGAGATGGATCACCTGATGGGGCGCGTGTTCGTCGAATATCTGTCGCCGCTGAAGCAGACCCGCATCAAGACGAAGATGAAGAAACTCGAACGCGCGATGTGACGCGCGTGTGCCCAGCCCGATCCCGAACGCTGTCATGACCCATACGTTGCGCGTGATTTTTGCCGGCACGCCGGAATTCGCCGCGGCCGCACTCGCCGCGATCCACGAGGCCGGTTTTCCGGTGCCGCTCGTGCTCACCCAGCCCGATCGCCCGGCCGGGCGCGGGATGAAACTGCAGGCGAGCGCCGTGAAGCGCTATGCCGTCGAGCACGGGATGCCCGTCGCGCAGCCGCCGTCGCTGCGCCGCGCGGGCAAGTACCCGGCGGAGGCGGCCGACGCGATCGAGCTGCTGCGCGCGACCCCGCACGATGTGATGGTGGTCGCCGCATACGGCCTGCTGCTGCCGCAGGAAGTGCTCGACATTCCGCGTGCCGGCTGCATCAACATCCACGCGTCGCTGCTGCCGCGCTGGCGCGGCGCCGCGCCGATCCACCGCGCGATCGAGGCCGGTGACGCCGAGACGGGCGTCACGCTGATGCAGATGGACGTCGGCCTCGACACCGGCGCGATGATCGAGGAAGCGCGCGTCGCGATCGCGTCCGACGACACGACCGCCACGCTGCACGACCGGCTCGCCGCCGACGGCGCGCGGCTGATCGTCGATGCGCTGGTGCGGCTCGAGCGCGACGGCACGCTGCCCGCCACGCCGCAGCCGGCCGACGGCGTGACCTATGCGGAAAAGATCGGCAAGCACGAAGCGGCGCTCGACTGGCGCAAGCCGGCCGACGTGCTCGCGCGCCAGGTGCGCGCGTTCGACCCGTTCCCGGGCGGCGTCGCCACGCTCGACGGCGCGGCAATCAAGCTGTGGGCGGCCGAGCCGGTGGCGGCGCGCGGCACGACTGTCGACATGGCGCCCGGCACGATCGTCGAGGCTGCGCCGGAGGGCGTGGTCGTCGCCTGCGGCAGCGGCGCGCTGCGCGTCACGCAACTGCAGAAACCGGGCGGCAAGCGGCTGCCCGCGCGCGAATTCCTGGCCGGCTCGCCGCTCGCCGTGGGCCAGCGCTTCGCGTTGCCTGACGCGGCCTGAGCGTCATTCGACACGGCATCGCGTCCGCGCGCAATCGGCCGGATGGCCGAGTCGCGCAGCGCGGCGGGCGCGCGTAGAATTTCCCTGCGCATTCCGGTTTCGAGGTTCTCATGCTTGGCATCACCCATTTCGGCTTCTTCGTGCTCGCGGTCTTCCTGCTGAACGTCACGCCCGGCCCCGATACGGCGTACATCGTCGGCCGCAGCGTCGCGCAGGGCCGTGGCGCGGGGCTGATGTCGGCGCTCGGCATCTCGGCCGGCTGCTGCGTGCACACGCTTGCGTGTGCATTCGGCCTGACCGCGCTGCTCGCGGCGTCGGCGGCCGCGTTCACGGCGATCAAGCTGGTCGGTGCCGCTTACCTGATCTACCTCGGCGTGCGCATGATCATCACGAAGCAGGCCGCCGCGCCGGCAGGCGCCGAGGCGGCGCAGGCCACGGCCGCGAAGCCGCTGCGCCAGTTGTTCATGCAGGGTTTCTGGACCAACGTGCTGAATCCGAAGGTCGTGCTGTTCTTCGTGTCCTTCTTCCCGCAGTTCGTGTCGGCCGACAGCCCGCACAAGGCGCTGGCGTTCCTGGCCCTCGGGTCGGTGTTCCTCGTGATGAGTACCGTCTGGAGCTGCATCGTCGCGTGGGTCGCGGGTAGCGTCACGCAGCGCTTTTCCGGCAAGCCGGGCGTCAGGAAATGGCTTGATCGCACGGTGGGCAGCGCCTTCGTCGGCCTCGGGCTGCGGCTCGCGGCGACGCAACGCTGAAATTGAATTTTTCCGGCAAGACCTTATCTAACAAATCGCTTACAATTTTCCGCCGTGCATTGTGAAGTCGGCGGGTCCCCTGACGGATAAGGAGTGGGTATGTTCAATTGGGTCAAAACGGCGATGCTGATGGCCGCGATCACGGCCCTGTTCATCGTGATCGGCGGCATGATCGGTGGCTCGCGCGGCATGACGATCGCGCTGCTGTTCGCGCTCGGCATGAATTTCTTCTCATACTGGTTCTCCGACAAGATGGTGCTGCGCATGTACAACGCGCAGGAAGTCGACGAGAACACGGCGCCGCAGTTCTACCGGATGGTGCGCGAGCTCGCCACGCGCGCGAACCTGCCGATGCCGCGCGTCTATCTGATCAACGAGGACGCGCCGAACGCGTTCGCCACGGGCCGCAACCCCGAGCACGCGGCAGTCGCCGCGACGACGGGCATCCTGCGCGTGCTGTCCGAGCGCGAGATGCGCGGGGTGATGGCGCACGAGCTCGCGCACGTGAAGCACCGCGACATCCTGATCTCGACGATCACCGCGACGATGGCGGGCGCGATTTCGGCGCTGGCCAACTTCGCGATGTTCTTCGGCGGCCGCGACGAAAACGGCCGTCCGGCCAACCCGATCGCGGGGATTGCGGTCGCGCTGCTCGCGCCGATCGCCGGTGCGCTGATCCAGATGGCGATCTCGCGGGCGCGCGAGTTCGAGGCCGACCGCGGCGGCGCGCAGATCTCCGGCGATCCGCAGTCGCTCGCCACCGCGCTCGACAAGATCCATCGCTATGCGGCAGGCATCCCGTTCCAAGCGGCCGAAGCGCATCCGGCCACCGCGCAGATGATGATCATGAACCCGCTGCACGGCGGCGGCCTGCAGAACCTGTTCTCCACGCACCCGGCGACCGAGGAACGCATCGCGCGCCTGATGGAGATGGCCCGTACCGGCCGCTTCGACTAAGTCGCGCAGCGCTCGACACATCGCCCCGCATGCCCCGCGCTGCGGGGTGTTTCATTTGTGCGCCCCGTAAAGGGGCCGCATGACCTCACGCTACAATGCGCGGTTTGGAATCGCGGCGGCCATGCGGCCGCAGGGTTCCCGCCGCTCGCGGCACCCGTTTGCCGATTTTGCTCCGATGACACGAACCCGTTCCTCCGCCCCGTCTTCCTCCGGCCGCCCGGCGCGCCCGTCCGCGCTGCATCTCGCGCCCGATTCGCTGGGCTTCGCGCTCGACGCGGCCGCGCAGGCAGTCGATGCGGTGCGGCGCGGCACCGCGCTGCCGGCGGCACTGGCCGCGGTGTTCGCGCAGATGCCGGCCGGCACGCAGGCGCTCGCGCGTGGCGCGACGCAGGACGTTGCATACCGGACGATGCGTCGTCTCGGGAGCGCCGATTGGCTGATCGGCCGGCTCGTCAGCAAAGCGCCGCCCGCGCATGTGCATGCGGTGCTCGCCGGCGCATTCGCGCTGCTGCTCGATCCGGAGGAAACGGCTGCATATCCGGCGTTCACGATCGTCGACCAGGCCGTGACTGTAATCGGCGCGCGACGCGAATACGCGTTCGCGAAGGGGCTGGTCAACGCGGTGCTGCGGCGTTTCCTGCGCGAGCGCGACGTGCTCGTCGCGGCGCTGCAGGACGATCCGGTCGCGCGCTGGAATTACCGCACCTGGTGGGTCGACGCGGTGAAGCGCGCATGGCCCGACGCATGGCAGGCGATCCTCGCGGCCGGCGAGCGCCAGGGGCCGCTGACGCTGCGTGTGAACGCGCGCCGCGCGAGCGTCGACGCGTATCTCGACACGCTGCGTGCGAGCGGGATCGACGCGACCGCGATCGGCCGTCACGCGGTGCGGCTCGCGTCGGCGCTGCCGGTCGATCGCATTCCGGGCTTCGCCGATGGCGTCGTGTCGGTGCAGGACGCAGGCGCGCAGCTCGCGGCCGAATGGCTCGGTGCGCGCGACGGCATGCGCGTGCTCGACGCGTGCGCGGCACCGGGCGGCAAGACCGGGCATATCCTCGAACTGGCCGACGCGGAAGTCGTTGCGCTCGAAAGCGACGCGACCCGCGCGGCGCGCATCGGCGAGAACCTCGCGCGCCTGTCGCTCGCGGCGGACGTGCGCGTCGGCGACGCGGGCGCACCGGACGCGTGGTACGACGGCCGTCCGTTCGATCGCATCCTGGCCGACGTGCCGTGCTCGGCGTCCGGCATCGTGCGCCGTCATCCCGACATCCGCTGGCTGCGCCGCGAAGCCGACATCGCCGCGCTCGTCGCGGAACAGCGCCGCATCCTGAGCGCGTTGTGGCCGCTGGTGAAACCGGGCGGCGAACTGCTCTACGTGACCTGTTCGATCTTCCCCGAGGAAGGTGAATTGCAGGCGCGCTGGTTTGAAGCGGCCTGTGAAGATGCGGTACGATTGGACGCGCCCGGCCAACTGCTGCCGGGCGGCGTGCACGGCGGGGCGGCCGGCGCACGCGACCAGAACACCGATCACGACGGATTTTTCTACGCGCGGTTTCAGAAACGGTGACGATCAAACACCTTTTTCCACTTCGGCTTGCGGCCGTCCTGCTGGTCGCGTTGACGCTGTGCCTGACGGTCGTTCGGCCGGCGCGCGCCGAGTCGATCGCCGTGCAGCGTGCATCGCTGCAGGCTGACGGAAGCGGCTGGAGCCTCGATGCCCGCTTCGATTTCGAGCTGAATCCGAACCTCGAGGATGCCGTCAACAAGGGCATTCCGCTGTACTTCACGACCGATTTCGAACTGGGCCGCGCGCGCTGGTACTGGTTCGACGAGCAGCCGGTGTCGGTGTCGCAGACGATCCGGCTGTCGTTCCAGCCGCTCACGCGCGAGTACCGCGTGTCGACGGGCGGCCTGCAACTCGGCTTCCCGTCGCTGAAGGACGCACTCGCGGTCGTCCGGCACATCACGTCGTGGCACGTGATCGACCGCAACCAGGTGCGTGCCGGCGAAACCTACACGGCCTCGGTGCGGATGCAGCTCGATACGGCGCTGATGCCGAAGCCGTTCCAGGTCGACGCGGTGAACAACCGCGACTGGACGCTCGGGTCGGACTGGAAGCGCTTTACCTTCACGGTGACCGAACGTGCTAAATAAAGTGCGCCGCGCGGCCAGCGGGAAGAGCCTCCTCGTTCGCGTGATCGTCTCGACCGTCGCGATCACCGCATTGCTGCTGCTCGTGCTGCTCGCGGCCGCGAGCGCGAACACCGAATTCTTCGACCGCTACTACTCGTGGCTGTACGCGACGAATATCGTCGTCGCGCTCGTGTTCCTGCTCGTGGTGCTCGGGCTGATCGGGATGATCGTCGTGCGCCTGAGGAAGGGCAAGTTCGGCACGCGGCTGCTCGCGAAGCTCGCGGTGTTCTTCGCGCTCGTCGGCGTGGTGCCGGGCGGGATCATCTACATCGTGTCGTACCAGTTCGTGTCGCGCAGTATCGAGTCGTGGTTCGACGTGAACGTCGAGACCGCGCTGACGGCCGGCCTGAACCTCGGCCGCGGGATGCTCGACGCGTCGCTGTCCGACCTGCAGACGAAGGCGCGGCTGATGTCCGACCAGCTCGCGAGCGTCGATGCGAACACGAACGGCACGACGCTCACGCTCTTGCGCCTGCGCGACCAGTTCGGCGTGCAGGATGCGACGATCGTCGAGCCGAGCCGCGGCGGCTCCGGCGCGGCGCCCGACCTGCACATCGTCGCGCAGGCATCGGGCAATTTCGCCGCGCTGATTCCGGACGACCTGCCGACACCGCTGATGCTGAGCCAGGCGCGCGAACACGGCGCGTATGCGGCGATCGAGGGCGAGGTCGACGGCGACCCGCGCGCGCATGGCGCGAAGGGCGCGCTGCGGCTGCGCGTCGTGCGGCCGATTCCCGATGCGACGACGTCGCTGCTGCAGCCGGCGGAGCGGTTCCTGCAGCTCACGCAGCCGGTGCCGCCCACGCTCGCGCACAATGCGGACGCAGTGCAGCGCGCGTATCGCGAGTACCAGGAAAAATCGCTCGGCCGCACGGGCTTGCGCAAGATGTACATCGGCACGCTGACGCTCGCGCTGTTCCTCGCGACCTTCATCGCGATGATGCTCGCGCTCGCGCTCGGCCAGCAGCTCGCGCGGCCGCTGTTCCTGCTCGCGCAGGGCACGAAGGAGATCACGGAAGGCGACTACACGCCGAAGCGCGAGATCAAGTCGCGCGACGAGCTCGGCTTCCTCACGCAGTCGTTCAATGCGATGACGCGCCAGCTGTCCGAGGCGCGGCTCGCGGTCGAGAAGAACCGCGTCGCGCTCGAGCATTCGAAGACCTATCTCGAGAGCATCCTCGCGAACCTGACCGCCGGCGTGTTCGTGCTCGACCGCCAGTTCCGGCTGACGACGGCCAACCGCGGCGCCGAGCGAATTTTCCGCCAGCCGTTCGGCGCGATGATCGGCACGGCGCTCGACCGGATCGGCGTCGTCGCGGAATTCGGCGCGATGGTGCGCAAGGCGTTCGCCGATCGCGAAGCGGCGTCCGACGACGGCGGCGGCGACCGCGGCCACTGGCAGCAGCAGTTCGCGATCGAAGTGCCGGGCGAAGCCGATCCGCTGACCTTGCTCGTACGCGGCACGCGCCTCGTATCGACCGTCGAGGGCGAGGCCGACGATCCGCAGACGTCCGGCTACGTCGTCGTGTTCGACGACATCTCCGACGTGATTTCCGCGCAGCGTTCGGTCGCATGGGGCGAGGTCGCGCGGCGGCTCGCGCACGAGATCAAGAACCCGCTGACGCCGATCCAGCTGTCGGCCGAGCGGCTGCAGATGAAGCTGTCCGACAAGCTCGCGCCGCCCGATGCCGACGTGCTCAAGCGCGGCGCGACGATGATCGTCAACCAGGTGGCCGCGATGAAGCGGATGGTGGACGACTTCCGCGAATATGCGCGCACGCCGCCGGCGGTGCTCGCCAACCTGCAGCTGAACGAACTGGCGAGCGAGGTGCTCGGGCTGTATGGTGTCGGCGAAGGCAAGAGCGCGATCGTCGCCGAACTCGCGCCGTCGCTGCCGGTGATCCGCGGCGACGCGACGCAACTGCGCCAGGTGATTCACAACCTGCTGCAGAACGCGCAGGATTCGGTCGCGGAAGTCGCGCATCCGCGTGTGTTGATCGAAACCAAGACAGTAGAATATGGCGACCCCGACGCCGAGGGCAAAACGCGCGTCGCGGTACGTCTTACCGTGTCCGACAACGGGCCCGGTTTTCCGGCACGCATCCTGACCCGTGCGTTCGAGCCTTACGTGACGACGAAGGCGAAGGGCACGGGGCTCGGATTGGCCACGGTCAAGAAAATCGTCGATGAGCACGGCGCGCGGATCGATCTGCGCAATCGCATGCACGGCGAGACCGTCGAGGGTGCGCAGGTGTCGATCCTGTTCCTGCAGATGGCGAGCGATACGCCAGGCGTCGAATCCGGCGCGCAGGGCGGGGCGGCTCCCGCCAAGACAAAAGCAAGTGTGCAGACAAAGGCAGCGTAAATGGCAACCATCCTGGTGGTAGATGATGAAATGGGCATCCGGGAATTGCTCTCGGAGATCCTCAGCGATGAAGGACATGTCGTCGAGGCGGCGGAAAACGCGCAGGCCGCGCGGGAATACCGTCTGAATCAGGCGCCCGATCTCGTGCTGCTCGATATCTGGATGCCCGATACCGACGGCGTCACGCTGCTCAAGGAATGGGCGGCGCAGGGCCTGTTGACGATGCCCGTGATCATGATGTCCGGGCACGCGACGATCGATACCGCCGTCGAGGCGACGAAGATCGGCGCACTCGATTTCCTCGAGAAGCCGATCGCACTGCAGAAGCTGCTGAAGTCCGTCGAGCACGGTCTCGCGCGCGGCGCGGCACCGGTGTCTGCCAATGCGGCGGCGAAGGCGGGTGGCGGCCAGGCATCGGGCCAGGCGGCGGTCGCGTCCGCGGCCGCGCTGCCGACGCTCGGCGACGACATGGCCGCGGCGCTCGGCCTCGCGGGCCAGACGGCCGCGATTTCGTTCGACATCCCGTTGCGCGAAGCGCGCGACGCGTTCGAACGCGCGTACTTCGAATATCACCTCGCGCGCGAGAACGGCAGCATGACGCGCGTCGCGGAGAAGACGGGCCTCGAGCGCACGCACCTGTATCGCAAGCTCAAGCAGCTCGGCGTCGAGCTCGGCAAGAAGCCGTCGGAAGGGGCCGTATAAGAAATTTCACGAAACCCCTTGTGCGACTCAATAAAGCTCGATATACTTTGTTTCTTCGTTGGCCCGGTAGCTCAGTTGGTAGAGCAGCGGATTGAAAATCCGCGTGTCGATGGTTCGATTCCGTCCCAGGCCACCAGCAGTTCCAACCCCAAGAATCGGAAGGTTCTTGGGGTTTTTCGTTTGTGGTGGGTTCGCGCGGCGTCGGCGGTGCGTCCGGCAGCATTCGCCGGGGCGTGATAAAATCCGTGCCCGCTCAATGACTTAGCGCATCGCTTCATGCGCACGGCAAGGTTGCCCGCAGGCGCTGCCGTGATGTGCGGCAACGAAGCCGCGCGATGGGCGGTATAAGCGCTCCGCCGCGTTCGCGGCCGACCGCGCTGCCTATACTGGTCGAGCCGGCGCAGGCCGGCACGCGTCGGGCCGCCCGGCGGCAGCCGGCCCCGGGGCGCAGCGCGACGCGAGCCTACACATTCACGGAGTATCACGGTGATTCGGACAGACGCTAAAGACGGCGCGCTCGTGTTGTTTTCCGGCGGGCAGGACTCGGCCACGTGCGTGGCCTGGGCCCTCGAACGCTACCAGACGGTCGAGACGCTCGGCTTCGATTACGGCCAGCGCCACCGCGTCGAACTCGAATGTCGCGAAGGCGTGCGCGACGCGCTGAAGCGTCAGTTTCCCGCCTGGGCCGACCGCCTCGGCGACGATCACATGGTCGACCTGTCGGTGCTCGGCGCGATCAGCGATACCGCGATGACCCGCACGATCGAGATCGAGACCGCGGCGAACGGCTTGCCGAACACGTTCGTGCCGGGCCGCAACCTGCTGTTCATGACGATCGCGGCCGCGATCGCCTATCGCCGCGGCTTGCGCGTGCTGGTCGGCGGGATGTGCGAGACCGATTTCTCGGGCTACCCGGACTGCCGCGACGATACGATGAAGGCGCTGCAGGTCGCGCTGAACCTCGGCATGGACACGCGCATGGTGCTCGAGACGCCACTGATGTGGCTCGACAAGGCGCAGACCTGGCAACTCGCCGAGCAGCTCGGCGGCGAGGCGCTCGTCGAGCTGATCCGCGTCGAGACGCACACGTGCTACGTGGGCGAGCGCGCGGAACTGCACGACTGGGGCTTCGGCTGCGGCGAATGCCCGGCCTGCAAGCTGCGCAAGCGCGGCTACGAGGCCTACCTGAAGGGCGAGCGCGTGACCGAAGCACCGCTGTGACGCGGGTGCGCCGGCAGTGCCGGATGGATAACGGATTCTGATCGACAACGAGCGGCGCGAGCCGGACGAAGCACGATGACTTACGCGGTCAAGGAAATTTTCTACACGTTGCAGGGCGAGGGCGCGAACGCGGGCCGTCCGGCCGTGTTCTGCCGGTTCGCCGGCTGCAATCTGTGGTCGGGTCGCGAAGAGGATCGGGCGGACGCCGTGTGCCGCTTCTGCGATACCGACTTCGTCGGCACCGACGGCGAGAACGGCGGCAAGTTCAAGGACGCCGACGCGCTCGTCGCGACGATCGCCGGCCTGTGGCCGGACGGCGAGGCGCACCGCTTCGTCGTCTGCACGGGCGGCGAGCCGATGCTGCAGCTCGACCAGCCGCTCGTCGACGCGCTGCACGCGGCGGGCTTCGAGATCGCGATCGAGACCAACGGCTCGCTGCCGGTGCTCGAGACGATCGACTGGATCTGCGTGAGCCCGAAGGCCGACGCGCCGCTCGTCGTCACGAAGGGCAACGAACTGAAGGTCGTGATCCCGCAGGACAACCAGCGGCTGGCCGATTACGCGAAGCTCGATTTCGAGTATTTTCTCGTGCAGCCGATGGACGGCCCGTCGCGCGATCTCAATACGAAGCTCGCGATCGACTGGTGCAAGCGGCATCCGCAATGGCGGCTGTCGATGCAGACCCACAAATATCTGAACATTCCCTGAGCCACGGCTTTTGACATCGTGCTGATTACCCGAAAACTCGAATTCGACGCGGGCCACCGCATTCCCGATCACCGCAGCCAGTGCCGCAACCTGCACGGCCATCGCTACGTGCTCGAAGTCACGCTGCGCGGCGATCTCGTCGATACCGAGGGGGCGCCCGACCGCGGCATGGTAATGGACTTCGCCGACGTGAAGGCGCTCGCGGTCGAGCACCTCGTGAACAAGTGGGATCACGCGTTCCTGGTCTACGCGCGCGACGAAGTCGTGCGCTCGTTCCTCGAGCAGATGGCCGACCACAAGACCGTCGTGCTCGACCGGATCCCGACCGTCGAGAACCTCGCGGCGATCGCGTTCGACATCCTCGCGAACGTGTACGACGCGCACTACGGCGTGAACCTGCGCCTGGAGCGCGTGCGCCTGTACGAAACGCCGAACTGCTGGGCCGACGTCGAGCGCCAGCCCGGCCGCTGATCCTGCCTTCCCGGCAGCCCCGCCAGCCGGCGCGGGCTGCCTGCCGCCACGCCGCGCGGCCTCGCCCGGCGCCGTTCCCCGCCTGTTCCCACATTCCGCGTGACGCCGCGCTATGATCGTTGCGTGGCACCGGAAAACGCATCCGTGCGACATCGCGCGGCCCGCGCTGTCAGATCCGCTGCTCACGACCGACTGACGTTCCAGGGCCCGGTCCGGCGCCGCCGGGCATCGCGGCCCGGCGCATTGCGCCCGCTTCGCCCGTTGCTTGTCCCGTTCGATTGCCGTTCCGTCCAGGAGCCCGTATCGATGAGCACGCTCACCAATTCCCTCAAACAACGCCTGCACGACGGCGACGAGCCGCTGTACGGCCTGTGGCTGTCGCTCGGCTGCGATTCGGCCGCGGAAGCGCTCGCCCACGCCGGCTACGACTGGCTCTGCATCGACATGGAGCATGCGCCGAACGACAGCCGCGACGTCGCGTCGCAACTGCGCGCGCTGGCCGCCGCGCACCTGCCGAGCGAGCCCGTCGTGCGTGTGCCGGGGCGCGAGCCGTGGCTCGTGAAGCGCGCGCTCGACGCCGGCGCGCGCACGCTGATGTTCCCGTGCATCGAGACGCCCGACGAGGCCGCGCACGCGGTGCGGCTCACGCGCTTCCCGTCGCCGGATTCCCCCGACGGGTTGCGCGGCGTGGCCGGCATGGTGCGTGCGGCGGCGTTCGGCATGCGCCGCGATTACCTGCAGACGGCGAACGCGCAGGTCGCGGTGATCGTGCAGATCGAATCGGCGCGCGGTATCGACGAAGTCGAGCGGATCGCCGCGACGCCGGGCGTCGACTGCCTGTTCGTCGGCCCGGCCGATCTGGCGGCAAGCCTCGGGCACCTCGGCGACAGCCGCCATCCGGACGTCGAAACCGCGATCGCGCGCGTGCTCGCGGCCGGCAAGCAGGCCGGCGTCGCGGTCGGCATCTTTGCGAGCGATACCGCAACCGCGCGCCAGTATCGCGAGGCCGGCTTCCGGATGATCACGCTGTCGGCCGACGTGAGCTGGCTGCTGCGTGCGACGCGCCAGGCATTGCAGGAGGTGCGGTCATGAACGATGGCGACGGCGCGGGGCACGATGGTGTGCGGCTTGCGGCCGGTGTACGCGGGCGGATCGGCGCGCTGCTCGGGCTGTGGGCCGTATGCGTCGCGGCGGTTGCGCAGAATGCGCCGCACGCGAAGCCGGACCCGGCGCGCGAGACGCAATCCGCAGTGGCCGACTACAACGCGGGCGACTATCGCGCGGCGCTGGTGCAGTTCCACGACGCGGCCGAACGCGGCGACCGGCTCGCGCAGTTCAACTACGCGATGATGCTGCTCACGGGTGTCGGCGTGACCGCGAACGTCGACGAAGGGCTGCGCTGGCTGAAGCGGGCGGCCGACGCGAACATGTCGCATGCGCAGTACGTGTACGGGCGCATGTTCGACGACGGCGAGTTCGTTGCGCGCAACCCGGCCGAAGCGCACCGCTGGTTCCTGCGCGCGGCGAAGCAGGGGCACGTGCAGGCCGAGCTGTCGCTCGCGAACCAGTTCCTCGACGGGCGCGGCACGCCGCGCGACAACCGGCGGGCGTTCGAGTGGTACAAGCAGGCGGCCGACGCGGGCGAGCCGACCGCGCAGTACGTGACCGCGTCGTTCTACGAGCGCGGTGGCGACGGCGTCACGCAGAACCTGAACATCGCGCGCGCGTATTACGCGGCCGCGGCCGCGCAGGGCGACGAGACGGCCGGGCTGAAATTCAAGGAACTGAGCGCGCGGCTCAAGGCGCAGGAGCCTGCATCGGGCGCCGGTGCGGATCATGGGAGCCCGCGCGCGACGCCACCGCAGTGAGTAGGCAGCGCCGGCGCCATGCGATACGCGCAGAACGAAAAAACGGCGCCGAGGCGCCGTTTTTCATTACTTGCGACTGCGTGCCGTGTCGCGCCGCGCCGTCAGCTCTTCATCAACCGCCGCTGTCGCCCGACGCTCATGATCATGCCGATCGCGACACCGAGCGTCGCGAGTGCGGTGCCGCCGTAACTCATGAACGGCAACGGCACGCCGACGACGGGCAGCACGCCGCTCACCATCCCGATGTTGACGAATGCGTAGACGAAGAACGCGAGTGTGAGCGAGCCCGCGAGCAGCCGGCCGAACAGCGTCGCGCCCTGCGCGGCGATATAGAGTCCGCGTGCGATCAGCGCCATGTACAGCGTCAGCAGCACGAGGCCGCCGGCGAGCCCCCATTCTTCCGAGAACACCGCGAAGATGAAGTCGGTGTGCTTCTCCGGAATGAATTCGAGGTGGGCCTGGGTGCCCTTCAGGTAGCCCTTGCCGAGCGCGCCGCCCGAGCCGATCGCGATCACGGCCTGGATCGTGTGGAAGCCCTTGCCGAGCGGGTCGGAGGTCGGATCGAGCAGCGTGCACACGCGGTGCTTCTGGTAGTCGTGCATCAGCGGCCACTGCACTTCGGGCTGGCAGATGCGCTCTTCGAACACGGCGATCGAGCCGACCGCGATCACGCCCGCGACGAGCACCGGCACGATCAGCTTGAACGACAGGCCCGCGAGGTAGATCACGAAGAAGCCGGCCGCGAACACGAGCAGGCCCGTGCCGAGGTCGGGCTGCTTCGCGATCAGGCCGACCGGCACCAGCAGGATCGCGAACGCGGCGATGAAGTCGTACCAGCGCAGCCCGCCTTCGCGGCGCTGGTAGTACCACGCGAGCATCAGCGGTGTCGCGATCTTGAGGATTTCCGACGGCTGGATCACGACGCCGACGTTCAGCCAGCGCTTCGCGCCCTTCTTGGTCATCCCGAACAGCGCGACGGCGACCAGCAGCGTGACCCCGAACGTATAGAGCGGGACCGCGAAGCGCATCAGTGTCGTCGGCGGGATGTTGGCGATCACCCACATCAGCACGAACGTCAGCAGGATGTTGCGCAGCTGATCCTCGACGCGGCCCGGCATGTCGATCGACGCGCTGTACAGCGTGACGATGCCGACGCACAGCAGCAGGAACACGATGAGGGCGAGCGGGCGGTCGAAGCCCGCGAACATCTGCTTGATCTTGTCGAGCCAGGCGCGCTTGTCGAATTGCATGCCTTTCTCCGTTAATGAGCGGTGCCGGCGTTCACCGCTTTCGCGGAGGCCGTGACACGGAAGTTGTCGTCGCGCGGCGCGGCGGCGAGCGGCTGCGCGTCGCTGGCGGGCCGGCGCGGCCGGTGCGGGCGCCGGATCGGCGGCAGGCTCGCGGCCCTCGGCGCCGCGGCGCTCGCGTCGGCGGGCTGCGCCGCGCTTGCCGCGGCCGCACCCGACGCATCGGGCGCCGACGCGGCCGATGCCGCATCCGCCGCGCTGGCCGCGGCCGGCACGACGGGCTGCGGCAGCGCCTTGAAGCCGGCCGCGACGGACACGGCCTTCGAGGCATCGCCGATCACCGGTGCGCTGATCGGCTCGGTCGCCGACGCGGCGGCGGCGACGGCGGCCGCCTCGTTCTCCGGTTTCTGGCGCTCGACGAGATAGAAGTCGAGCACGCGGCGCGCGATCGGGCCCGCGGCCTGCGCGCCCCAGCCTCCGTTCTCGACGACCAGCGCGAGCGCGATCTGCGGATGGTCGACCGGCGCGTACGCGATGAACAGAGCGTGGTCGCGCAGGTGCTCGGCGAGCAGGTGGCCCTTGTAGTTCGAGCCCTGCAGCGAGAACACCTGCGCGGTACCGGTCTTGCCGGCCGCGAGGTACGACGCGCCGCGGAACACCTTGTACGCGGTGCCGGACGGATTCTCGATCACGTTCTCCATCCCGCGCTTCACGACATCGATGTCGGCCTGCTTGAGCGGGATCGTTTCACTTTCCTTCGGCACGGTCAGGTGGCGCCCGCGCGTGATCGGATCCTCGACTTCCTTCACGAGGTGGGGCTTCATCACGACGCCGTTGTTCGCGAGCGTCGCGGTGGCATGCGCGAGCTGCAGGATCGTGTACGAGTTGTAGCCCTGGCCGATCCCGAGGCTGATCGTCTCGCCGTCGAACCACTTCTGCTGCGCGGCCTTCTTGAACGCTTTCTTCTTCCAGTCGGTCGACGGCAGGATCCCGCGCGCCTCGCCCTGGATGTCGATGCCGGTGATCTGGCCGAAGCCGAACGGCTTCATGAAGTTCGCGATCGCGTTCACGCCGAGATCGCGCGCGAGCATGTAGAAGTAGGTGTCGTTCGACACCATGATCGCCTTGTTCATGTCGACCCAGCCCTGGCCCGAGCGCACGTCGTTGCGGAACGTGTGCCCGCCGAACGTGAAGTAGCCGGGATCCTGGAAGCCCCAGCCCGGCGTGCGCTTACCGAGCGTCAGGCCGGCCAGCGCCATGAACGGCTTGTACGTCGAGCCGGGCGGGTAGGTGCCGTGCAGCGGGCGGTTCAGGAGCGGCTTGTCGGGCGAGTTGTTCAGTTCGTCCCAGGTCTGCTGGTCGATGCCGTCGACGAACGAGTTCGGGTCGAAGCTCGGCGACGACACGAACGCGAGCACGTCGCCCGTCTTCGGCTCGATCGCGACGAGCGCGCCGCGCTTGCCGGCGAACGCCTGCTCGGCGACCTGCTGCAGCGCGATGTCGAGCGACAGCACGAGGTTGTTGCCGGGCGTCGCCTGCGTGCGCGACAGCGTGCGCACGGGCCGGCCGCCGGCCGTCACCTCGACTTCCTCGAAGCCCGTGAGGCCGTGCAGCTCGGTTTCGTAGCTCTGCTCGACGCCGATCTTGCCGATGTAGTCGGTGCCCTTGTAGTTGTTCGCGTCGCGGCGCGGATCGTAGTGTTCCTGGTCGCTGTCGTTGTCGTCGCTCATCGCGTCGATGCGATCCTGGTCGCGCTTCGAGATCCGGCCGATGTAGCCGATCACGTGCGCGGCCGTCATGCCGAGCGGGTACTGGCGGAACAGCCGCGCGCGCACGTCGACGCCGGGAAAGCGGAAGCGCTGCGCGGTGAAGCGCGCGACTTCCGCGTCGGTGAGGCGCGTGCGGATCGGCAGGCTCTCGAAGTTCTTCGAGTCTTCCTGCAGCTTCTTGAAGCGGCGGCGGTCGCGCGCGTCGATCGGGATGATCTCGGACAGCTTGTCGATCGTGTTGTCGAGCGTGTCGTCGAGCTTCGACGGCGTGATCTCGAGCGTGTAGGCCGAATAGTTCTTCGCGAGGACCACGCCGTTGCGGTCGGTGATGATCCCGCGGTTCGGCACGATCGGCGCGACCGAGATGCGGTTTTCCTCGGCCTGCAGCGCGTATTTGCCGTGCTGCATCAGCTGCAGGTAGAAGAAGCGGCTCGCGAGCAGCCCGAAGCAGACGAACACGAACACGCCCGCCGCCGCGACGCGCAGGCGGAACTTCGAGAGCTGCTGTTGGGTGTCGTTGAATTCGGTCATGCGGTTACGATCGATCTGGCCCGTGCGCGGCGAGCGCGCGCGGGCGAGGAGCCGCCCCGGAGCGCGGCGCGCGGGCGTGGGGGCGGCGGGTATTCAAGGTCGGTCCGGCTCAGATGGGGCGCGTATCGTCCGGGTCGACCGGGCGGCGTTGCGGCATCAGCAGCAGGTGGCTCGCGATCGGCCACAGCGCGGCCTCGACGAAGCCGTCCACCAGATAGCGCCAGCCGGGAAACGCGGCGCCCATCACGAGGCGGATCACGAACGGCACCAGCTGCGCGACGACGAGCAGCGGCGTGACGTACAGCACCTGCACGCCGATCGGCATCCACAGCACGCGGCGGTGGATCGTGATCGCGCCGTACGACAGCAGCGTATAGGCGAGCGCATGCTCGCCGAGCAGCCCCGCGTCATGCACGTCCATCAGGATGCCGAGCGCGAACGCGACGCCCATTCCGACCTTGCGCGGCTGGTGGATGTTCCAGAACAGCAGCACGAGCGCGACGAAGTCGGGCACGCCGGGCAGGCGGCCCCACGGCATCAGGTTCAGCAGGAACGCGGCGGCGAGGCTGAAGACGATGAAGTACGGGTTGACCGGCTGCAGGATGTATTGCGGGCGGTTCATCGCTGGGCTCCTGGTTGCCCGGCCGCGGGCTTCGCGGGCGCGGCGGCGGGCTTGGCCGGAGCGGCGGGGGCGGCAGGTGCAGCCGGCGCCGGTTTCGCGCCGGGTGCGGCCGCGGCGGCCGGCTTCGCGTTCGCGTCGGCCTTCTCGGCCTTGTCGCCCTTCGAGGCGGCCTTGGCGCCCTTCTTGCCCTTCGCGTTCTTGTCGGCCGGCTCGGGCTCGGCCGGGCGCGGCGGGACATCGTTCTGGTAATGCAGCACGAGCATCTGCCGCGCGCCGCGCACGGCGGCGACCGGCGCGCAGGTCACGCGCGCGAACGCGGTATCGGCGAGCTTGTCGACCTTCGCGACCTTCGCGACCGGCAGGCCCGGCGGATAGACGCCATCGAGGCCGCTCGTGACGAGCTCGTCGCCCGCGACGAGGTCCGAGCTCGTCGGCACGAAGCGCAGGTCGAGCGAATCGCCCTTCGGCGTGCCGTAGATCACGCTGCGCAGGCCGGTGCGCAGCACCTGCACGGGAATCGCGAGATCGCGGTCGGTGATCAGCGTGACTTCGGCCTGCAGCGGGAACACGCGCGTGACCTGGCCGATCACGCCGTCCTCGCTGACGACCGGCGCGCCGTTCTGGATGCCCTGCTGCGAACCCTGGCCGATCACGATCTTCTGCGTGAACGGGTCGCTGGTGTCGTACTGGATCTCGACCGGCGTCGAATGCGTCGCGATGTGCTGGCGCAGCTCGAGCACCGCGCGCAGATGCGTGTTCTCCTGCGCGAGCACCGCGGCCTGGTTGGCCTGCGTGGACAGCTGCAGGTTGCGCTTGCGCAGCGCGTCGTTCTCGTGGCGCAGCGACGCACCGGTGACGGCGATGTCGGCCGCGCCCATGAACAGGTCGCGCGGCACGAGCGCCGCGCGCTGCAGCGGGTACAGCACGGTGCCGAGCACGCCGCGGACGATTTCGAGCGTGCTGAAGCGCGCGTCCGATACGAGAAGCGCGATGGCGAGGGCGACGAAGAAGATGAGCCGCGCGAGCGCGGGCGGACCTTGCTTGAAGAGGGGCGGCGGACTGTATTCCATGGTCGGCGCCGGGCGCGTGGCGATCGGTTAAATAATGCTCAGACGCGCGAACGGCGTGGCGGTTCGTTCTGAACGAGCGATCCGGCCACGCCGCGGGTGCGCCATATCAAACGGGACTGCTTAGGCGATCACTCGTCGATCACTCGTACGAGAAGATGCTGCCCAGCTTGTCCATGCGTTCGAGCGCCATGCCCGAACCGCGTACGACGCAGGTGAGCGGATCTTCGGCGACGAGCACCGGCAGGCCGGTTTCTTCCGCGAGCAGGCGGTCGAGGTCGCGCAGCAGTGCGCCGCCGCCCGTCAGCATCATCCCGCGCTCGGCGATGTCGGCGCCGAGTTCCGGCGGCGTCTGCTCGAGGGCGATCTTCACCGACGACACGATCTGGTTCAGCGGATCGGTCAGCGCTTCGAGGATTTCGTTGCTGGAGATCGTGAAGCTGCGCGGAATGCCTTCCGACAGGTTGCGGCCCTTCACTTCCATTTCCTTGACTTCGGAGCCCGGGAACGCGGAGCCGATTTCCTTCTTGATCGCCTCGGCGGTTTGTTCGCCGATCAGCATCCCGTAGTTGCGGCGGATGTAGTTGACGATCGCTTCGTCGAACTTGTCGCCGCCGACGCGCACCGAGCCTTTGTAGACGATGCCGCCGAGCGAGATCACGCCGACTTCCGTGGTGCCGCCGCCGATGTCGACGACCATCGAGCCGGTGGCTTCCGACACCGGCAGGCCGGCGCCGATCGCGGCCGCCATCGGCTCCTCGATCAGGTAGACCTGCGATGCGCCGGCGCCGTGCGCGGCTTCCTTGATCGCGCGGCGCTCGACCTGGGTCGAGCCGCACGGCACGCAGATGATGATGCGCGGCGACGGCGAGAACATGCGCGACTCGTGCGCCGTCTTGATGAACTGCTTGATCATCTGCTCGGTGACGGTGAAGTCGGCGATCACGCCGTCCTTCATCGGGCGGATCGCCTCGATGTTGCCCGGCACCTTGCCGAGCATCTGCTTGGCTTCCTTGCCGACTGCCTGGATCGTCTTCTTGCCGTTGGGGCCGCCTTCCTGGCGGATCGACACGACCGACGGCTCATCGAGCACGATGCCCTTGCCGCGCATGTAGATCAGGGTGTTTGCGGTGCCGAGGTCGATCGCCAGGTCGTTGGAGAAGTAGCTGCGCAAAAAACCGAACATTCAGAATCCTGTTTCGCTCTGGGCCGGCCCTGCATAGCGAACGCTGAGGGCGGGCAGCGGAAAAAATAACAGCCTCGGGAAGCGTGGCGGAAGCGGCCGCCGCGGCGCACGAAGCTGCGAGTGATGTCTACCGGGAATCGCACGAAGCACGCACGGCTTGCCGAAGCGGGGCGAAACGGTGCGGGAAAAGGCTGCCGGGTTTGGGTCGAACGCGTAATGATACCTTATAATTTCGCGGTATTTGAATCGAAACGGACGGTATTTTTGCCGCTTCGGCCCTGATTTTTGAGGGTGGGATCGTACCCTCCAACCCCCCGCCGCAGCGCGCTTTTCGATGCGCTGCGCAGCCTTGTTTTTCCGGTGATCGCATGGCCCTGACCCTGACCGATGTGAAACGCATCGCGCACCTCGCGCGACTCGAAATGGCCGACGCCGACGCCGAGCATACGCTCGGCCAGCTCAATGAATTCTTCGGCCTCGTCGAGCAGATGCAGGCGGTCGACACCGCCGGCATCGCGCCGCTCGCCCACCCGATCGAACAGATCCAGGAAGTCGCGCAGCGCCTGCGCGACGACGCCGTGACGGAAGTCGTCAATCGCGACGACAACCAGCGTCCGGCGCCGGCCGTCCAGGACGGCCTCTATCTCGTGCCGAAGGTGATCGAGTAAGCATTCGATGAGAAGCGCGCCGGCCGGCCTGCGCCGCGCGCCACCCAGAATTCCCAGGAAAACCACTCAATGCACGCAAAAAGCCTGACCGAACTGCGCGCCGCGCTCGCCGCCAAGGAATGCTCGGCCGTCGAGCTCGCGCAGCTCTACCTGAAACGGATCGACGCGGCACGCGACCTGAACGCGTTCGTCCATGTCGATGCCGACCTCACTCTTGCGCAGGCGAAGGCCGCCGACGCCGAGCTCGCGCGCGGCGCGGGCGGCGCGCTGACCGGCCTGCCGATCGCGCACAAGGACGTGTTCGTCACGCGCGGCTGGCGCTCGACCGCCGGCTCGAAGATGCTCGCGAACTACGAAAGCCCGTTCGACGCGACCGTCGTCGCCCGCCTGCAGGCGGCCGGCATGGTCACGCTCGGCAAGACCAACATGGACGAGTTCGCGATGGGCTCGTCCAACGAGAACTCGGCGTTCGGCGCGGTGAAGAACCCGTGGGACACGAACGCCGTGCCGGGCGGCAGCTCGGGCGGCAGCTCGGCGGCCGTCGCCGCGCGCCTCGCGCCGGCCGCGACCGGCACCGACACCGGCGGCTCGATCCGCCAGCCCGCGTCGTTCGCGGGCGTAACGGGAATCAAGCCGACCTACGGCCGCGTGTCGCGCTACGGGATGATCGCGTTCGCGTCGTCGCTCGACCAGGGCGGCCCGATGGCGCAGAGCGCGTCCGACTGCGCGCTGCTGCTGAACGCGATGGCCGGCTTCGACGAGCGCGACTCGACGAGCCTCGAGCGCGACGACGAGGATTTCACGCGTCACCTCGGCCAGCCGTGGGCGGCCGGCAACGATGCGGGCAAGCCGCTCGCGGGGCTGCGCATCGGCCTGCCGAACGAGTATTTCGGTGATGGTCTGGCCGACGACGTGCGCGCGTCGATCGACGCGGCGCTCAAGCAGTATGAAGCGCTCGGCGCGACGCTCGTGCCGGTGTCGCTGCCGAAGACGGAACTGTCGATCCCCGTGTACTACGTGATCGCACCGGCGGAAGCATCGTCGAACCTGTCGCGTTTCGACGGCGTGCGCTTCGGCCACCGCGCCGCGCAGTACGGCGACCTGCTCGACATGTACAAGAAGTCGCGCGCCGAAGGCTTCGGCCCCGAGGTGAAGCGCCGGATCCTGGTCGGCACCTACGTGCTGTCGCACGGCTACTACGACGCGTACTACCTGCAGGCGCAGAAGATCCGCCGCATCATCGCGAACGATTTCCAGGAAGCGTTCAAGTCGTGCGACGTGATCATGGGCCCGGCGTCGCCGACGGTCGCATGGGATCTCGGCGCGAAGGGCGACGATCCGGTGCAGATGTATCTCGCGGATATCTACACGCTGTCGGTGAGCCTCGCCGGTCTGCCCGGCATGAGCGTGCCGTGCGGCTTCGGCGCCGGCGCGAACGCGAAGCGCCCGGTCGGTCTGCAGATCATCGGCAACTATTTCAACGAAGCCCGGATGCTGCAGGTCGCCGACGCGTTCCAGCGCGCGACCGACTGGCACAAGCAAGTTCCGGCAGGGGTGTAAGCAATGACTACGCAATGGGAAGTCGTCATCGGTCTCGAGACGCACGCGCAACTGTCGACCGTCTCGAAGATTTTCTCGGGCGCGTCGACGCAGTTCGGCGCGGAGCCGAACACGCAGGCTTGCCCGGTCGACCTGGCGCTGCCGGGCGTGCTGCCGGTGCTGAACCGCGGCGCGGTCGAGCGCGCGATCCGCTTCGGCCTCGCGATCGGCTCGACCATCGCGCCGCGCAGCATCTTCGCGCGCAAGAATTACTTCTACCCCGATCTGCCGAAGGGCTATCAGATCAGCCAGTACGAGATTCCGGTCGTGCAGGGCGGCCAGATCACGATCCAGGTGCCCGCCAACGAAAAGGCCGGCAAGGAAGCGTACGAGAAGACCGTCAACCTGACCCGCGCGCACCTCGAGGAAGATGCGGGCAAGTCGCTGCATGAAGACTTCGCCGGGATGACCGGGATCGACCTGAACCGCGCGGGCACGCCGCTGCTCGAGATCGTCACCGAGCCGGAAATGCGCAGCGCGGCCGAGGCCGTCGCGTATGCGAAGGCGCTGCACGCGCTCGTCGTGTGGCTCGGCATCTGCGACGGCAACATGCAGGAAGGCTCGTTCCGCTGCGACGCGAACGTGTCGGTGCGCCCGGTCGGCCAGGAAAAGTTCGGCACGCGTGCCGAGATCAAGAACCTGAACTCGTTCCGGTTCCTTGAAGAGGCGATCAACTACGAAGTGCGCCGCCAGATCGAGCTGATCGAGGACGGCGGCGAAGTCGTGCAGGAAACGCGCCTCTACGATCCGGACAAGCGCGAGACGCGTTCGATGCGCAGCAAGGAAGACGCGCACGACTACCGCTACTTCCCCGACCCCGACCTGATGCCGCTCGTGATCGGCCGTGACTGGGTCGAGCGCGTGCAGGCCGGCATGCCCGAGCTGCCGGCCGCGATGCAGCAGCGCTTCGTCGAGCAGTACGGCGTGTCCGCGTACGACGCGGGCGTGCTGACGTCGAGCAAGGCGATGGCCGCCTACTTCGAGGCGGTGGTCGCGAAGGCCGGCGCGGCGAACGCGAAGATCGCCGCGAACTGGCTGATGGGCGACGTGTCGTCGCAGCTGAACCGCGACGGCATCGAGATCGACGCGATTCCCGTGTCGGCCGCGCAGCTTGCGCTGGTGCTGCAGCGCATCGCCGACGGCACGATCTCGAACAAGATCGCGAAGGAAATCTTCGCGACGATCTGGGACGAGAAGGCGACCGACGAAGGCGCGGCCGACCGCATCATCGACGCGAAGGGCCTGAAGCAGATTTCCGACACCGGCGCGCTGGAAGCGATCATCGACGAGGTGCTGGCGGCGAACGCGAAGTCGGTCGAGGAGTTCCGCGCCGGCAAGGAAAAGGCGTTCAACGCGCTGATCGGCCAAGCGATGAAGGCGACCAAGGGCAAGGCCAATCCGCAGCAGGTCAACGAGCTGCTGAAGAAGAAACTCGGCTGAGCATGGCCGCGCGCCTGAACCGCGCCTGACCACGGGCCGCCGCCGAACCTGTTCGGGGCGGCCCGTCGTTTTGGTGCATGCGTTATCGTGTGCGCGTGTGCATCGCACCGTCCAACGGAGGAACGAATGGCGAAACAACCGTCGCTCGACGATTTCCGCGTGCCGTACAGCACGCGCGAGAAGGAAGCTGCCGCATTCAAGCTCGATGCGTTCGATCCGGCCGCGAAGCCGTTTTCGTCGGGGTCGAAGGACGCCGACCGCGAACGGCTGTCGGCCGTATCGACCGAGCTCGACGTCCAGCAGGAGCGCCTGCACACGCAGCAGAAGAAGCGCGTGCTGCTCGTGCTGCAGGGGATGGATACCAGCGGCAAGGACGGCACCGTGCGCGCCGTGTTCCGCGAGGTCGATCCGCTCGGCCTGCGCGTCGTGTCGTTCAAGGCGCCGACGCCGATCGAGGCCGCGCACGACTTCCTCTGGCGCGTGCATGCGCAGGTACCGGCCGCGGGCGAGCTCGCGATCTTCAACCGCAGCCACTACGAAGACGTGCTCGTGCCGCGCGTGATCGGCGCGATCGATGACAAGGAATGCGAGCGCCGCTACCGGCAGATCCGCGATTTCGAGACGATGCTGTTCGAGAACGGCACGACGATCGTCAAGTGCTTCCTGCACATCTCGAAGGACGAGCAGCGCGAGCGGCTGCAGGCGCGCATCGACGATCCGACCAAGCACTGGAAGTTCGACATCGCCGATCTCGACGCGCGCAAGCACTGGGAGGCGTACCAGTCGGCGTACCGCGATGCGCTCGCCGCGACGTCGGCCGAGCATGCGCCGTGGTACGTGATCCCGGCGAACTCGAAGACGCACCGCAACGTGATGATCGCCGAGCTGCTGCTGCGCACGATGACCGACATGAAGCTCGAATTCCCGCCGCCGAAGCCGGAACTCGAAGGCGTGAAGATCCGCTAGGCTGCGAACCTGCAACCACATCGAACTGAACTGAACAACGGAACCCGACATGATGCGAGTGATTACCGCCAACCTGAACGGCATCCGCTCCGCCGCGAAGAAGGGCTTCTTCGAATGGCTCGGCGAACAGAATGCCGACTGCGTGTGCGTGCAGGAAATCAAGGTATCGGCCGACGACCTGCCGGCCGAATTCGTCGAGCCGCACGGCTTCAGGAGCTACTTCCATCACGCCGAGAAGAAGGGCTACAGCGGCGCGGGCGTGTACAGCCGCCACGAGCCCGATGACGTGATCATCGGCTTCGGCAGCAGCGAATTCGACTCCGAGGGGCGCTACGTCGAGGCGCGCTACGGCAAGCTGTCGGTCGTGTCGGTGTATGTGCCGTCCGGCTCGAGCGGCGAAGAGCGCCAGCAGGCGAAGTACCGCTTCATGGACGAGTTCATGCCGCACCTCGCCGAGCTGAAGAAGAAGCGCGAGGTGATCCTGTGCGGCGACGTGAACATCGTGCACAAGGAAATCGACATCAAGAACTGGAAGAGCAACCAGAAGAATTCGGGCTGCCTGCCGGAAGAGCGCGCGTGGCTCACGCAGCTGTTCGACGATGTCGGCTACGTCGACGTGTTCCGCACGCTCGATCCGCGCCCCGAGCAGTACACGTGGTGGAGCAATCGCGGCCAGGCGTACGCGAAGAACGTCGGGTGGCGGATCGATTACCAGATCGCGACGCCGGGCGTGGCCGGCACCGCGAAGCGCACGTCGATCTTCAAGGACATCAAGTTCAGCGATCACGCGCCGCTGACGGTCGATTACGACTACAAGAAGTGAGCGTCGGCGCGACGCGCTGCGCGTCGCCGTCGAGTCGTCCGGTCGCCGGACGCAAAACGGGGCCGCATGTCGAACATGCGGCCCCGTTTCGTTTGGTGCGTCGCTTACTGCTTGATCGACGCCATGTCGATCACGAACCGGTACTTCACGTCGCTCTTCAGCATCCGCTCGTAAGCGGCATTGATCTGCTGCATCGGAATCGTTTCGATATCCGACGTAATGCCGTGCTCCGCGCAGAAGTCGAGCATTTCCTGCGTTTCCGCGATCCCGCCGATCAGCGAGCCCGCGAGGCGGCGGCGCTTGAAGATCAGGTTGAACACCTGCGGCGACGGATGGTCGTGCTCCGGCGCGCCGACGAGCGTCATCGTGCCGTCGCGCTTCAGCAGGTGCAGGAACGGATTCAGGTCGTGCTGCGCGGCGACCGTGTTCAGGATGAAGTCGAAGCTGTTCAGGTGCGCGTTCATCTGCGCTTCGTCCTTCGAGATCACGACCTCATGCGCGCCGAGACGCTTGCCGTCCTCGATCTTCGACGGCGACGTCGTGAACAGCACGACGTGCGCGCCCATCGCGCGCGCGAGCTTCACGCCCATGTGACCGAGGCCGCCGAGGCCGACGATCCCGACCTTCTTGCCGGGCCCGACGTTCCACTGGCGCAGCGGCGAATAGGTCGTGATCCCCGCGCACAACAGCGGCGCGGCGCCGGCCGGGTCGAGTGTCTCGGGCACGCGCAGCACGAATGCCTCGTCGACGACGAGCTGCGTCGAATAGCCGCCGTACGTGACGTCGCCGGTCACGCGGTCCTGGCCGTTGTAGGTGCCGACGAAGCCGTTCTCGCAATACTGCTCGAGGCCTTCCGCGCAGCTCGGGCAGGTGCGGCACGAATCGACGAGACAGCCGACGCCGACCAGCTCACCGACCTTGAAGCGCGACACTTGCGGGCCGGTCGCGGTCACGCGGCCGACGATTTCATGGCCCGGCACGACCGGGTAGATCGTGTTGCGCCATTCGTTGCGGGCCTGGTGCAGGTCCGAGTGGCAGACGCCGCAGTAGAGCACCTCGATCTGGACGTCGAGGTCGCGCAGCGCGCGGCGCTGGAATTCGAACGGGGCGAGCGGCGAGCGCGCGTCGGTCGCCGCGTAAGCGTAGGTTGTGCTCATGCAGGGGGCTCCTTGTCCGGCAAAAAGTCCGGCGAATCAGACTGCCGCCGCATCATGTGGCGACGCGGCGAGACAGGTGCCCATCGTAAGGAGCGGGCCGCGTCGGCGAAATACACGAAGGTCTCGAAGATTTGCCTATTCCTCTCGAAGTGCACGCGAACGGCCGTCAAAACGCTTTCAAGGTGCTACATTGCGAGCCTGATTCTCTTGCCGGACATGACGACGCCCGTGAGCTTCCAACCCCTTTTCGACGACACGGGCGACCGTGTGCGGCGCCGCATGATCGAGCTGCATGCGCGTCTCGCGCCGAACGAGGGCGATACGCCGGCGGCGCTCGACGGCGTGCGCTTCTTCCGCGTGAACCGCCCCGTGCCGCGCATGCCGGTGCTGTACGAACCGAGCATCATCGTCGTGTGCCAGGGCCGCAAGCTCGGCTATCTCGGCGACCGCTCGTTCGTCTACGACGCGCAGCAGTATCTCGTGCTGTCGGTGCCGCTACCGTTCGAATGCGAGACCTTCGCGAGCATGGACGAGCCGTTTCTCGCGATCTCGATCCGCGTCGATCTCGCGGTGATCGCCGAGCTCGCGATCCTGCTCGACGAGACGCTGGGTGCTTCAGTCAGCGAGCCGCACGGCGTCTATTCGACGCCGCTCGACGCGCCGCTCGCCGACGCGGTGGTGCGGCTGCTCGAAGCGCTCGCGTCGCCGCACGACACGTGCGTGCTCGGGCCGGCGATCATGCGCGAGATCGCATACCGCGTGCTGACGGGGGCGCAGGGCGACGCGATTCGGGCGGCGCTCGTCCAGCAGCATCATTTCGGCCGCATCGCGAAGGCGCTGCGGCGCATCCATGCGGACCTGAAGGCCGATCTCGACGTCGAGACGCTCGCGCGCGAGGCCGGGATGAGCGTTGCGGTGTTCCACGCGCAGTTCAAGCACGTGACGGCGACGTCGCCGATGCAGTATGTGAAGGCCGCGCGCCTGCACCAGGCCCGGTTGATGATGGTGCAGGACGGTCTCGGCGCGGGTGCGGCGTCGGCACGGGTCGGTTATGCGAGCGCGTCGCAGTTCAGCCGCGAGTTCAAGCGGCTGTTCGGCCGCAGCCCGGGAGACGAAGTACGCTGGATGCGCGAAATCGGCAGCCGGCCGGTCGAGTCGGAAGTCGGCGCGTAGCGCCTGGCCTCGTGCGCCGGTGATGCGTGCCGGTGATTCCCGGGGAAGCCGCCGGGTGCGGCGCTCAGCGCCGTACGACCTTGCGCCGCTGCGCGCTGATGCCCGCGTAGTCGGGCAGCGTGTCGACGCGTTTGGCCGTCGCCTTCGCATACAGCGGCATCAGGTCCGGCAGGCGGTTCAGCAGATCCTGCCGCCGCGCGGCGCTGTACGGATGCATGTAGATGAAGCCCGACGTCTTGTTCGCGCGCGTCGCCGCCGCGAGCTTGTCCCACAGCGTGATCGCCGCGCGCGGATCGAAGCCCGCGCGGGCGGCGATGTCGCCGCCGATCACGTCGGCTTCGGTTTCGTCGGTCGGGTCGTAGCGCAGCGTCTGCAGGCGTTCGCCGAGGTTCAGCGCCTGCGGCAACGGATCGCCGACGCCGAACAGCGGCGGCAGCGTGGCGGCGCGCAGCGACGTTTGCGACGTCGCGCTGAAATTGCTGCGCGCGTGTTCGCGCAGCGCATGCGCGATGCCGTGTGCGATCAGCACGCCGAACTCGTCGTCGTTCAGGCGGACGCGATCGAGCAGCCCGCCGTACACGAGCACCTTGCCGCCCGGCAGGCAGGTGATGCGGATGTCGCGCGAGCGGATCACGTTGACGTCCCACGCCCAGCTCTTCACACGATCGTTCCACTTCACCGAATACGGCGCGAGCTTCATGACGATCGCGCGCAGCCGCTTCACGCGCGGCTGGTTCGCGGGCAGCAGGCGGTCGCTGTCGGCGGCGGCCTGGACGATCTGCGCGTATTCGTTCGCGGTGAGTTGTTCGAGCAGCGGCGACGGGATCAGCGTGCGGAACGCGATCGCATTGCCGTAGCGAACCTGCTGCGGCGCCGGCGTATAGGCTTTCGCGGGCACGGCGGCGCCGGTCGGCTGCGCGGCTTCGGCTGCAGGCGGGGGAGCGGATGCAGCCGGTGTGGACGGCGATGCCGGGGCAGCGGGCGCGGAGCCGGCCATGGCCGCAACGGTGTCGGACGCATGAGCGCTTCCCGCCGCGCCAAGCGTCGCGAAGCCGACGCCCAGCGCGGCGGCGACGCGCGCCACGCGATGCAGGCGGTCATTGCGCACGGCTGGCCTCGCCGTTGCGCGCGGTGCCGTTCCACGGCGCGATCTTGAACAGCAGCAGCATGCCGGGGATCGCGAGCGCGGTGCACACGATGAAGTAGTCGAACCAGCCGATCTTCGCGACGATGAAGCCGCTCGCGGCCGATGCGAGGGTGCGCGGCACGGACGCGAGGCTCGTGAACAGCGCGAACTGCGTGGCCGTGTAGCGCGGATCGGTCGTGCTCGCGATATACGCGACGAACGCGGCCATCGTCAGGCCGGTCGTGAAGGTTTCGACGCCGTAGACGATCGCGAGCGCGACCGTCATCGGGCTGAATTGCGGCGTGACCGCGACGCCGAACACGGACAGCGCCGCCGCGATCGCATGGCTCGTCGATACCGTGAAGTCGTACAGCATCGCGAGCACCGGCGAGCCGGGGCCGAGTTGCGCGAGCCATGCGAAGCCGAGCGTCGACACCATCTGCAGCGCGCCGAAGATCCACAGCCCGCGGCCGATCCCGATCTTCACGAGCCAGACGCCGCCGATGATGCCGCCGGCGACGCTCGCGACGAGCGCGGTGGTCTTCGCGACGATGCCGATCTCGGTGCGCGTGAAGCCGATGTCGAGGAAGAACGACGTCGACAGCGTGGTGGCCATCGTGTCGCCGATCTTGAACAGGAAGATGAACGCGATGACGAGCAGCGCGCCGCTCCAGCCGTCGCGCTGGATGAATTCGCGGAACGGCAGCACGATCGCGTCGCGCAGGTTGCGCGGCGGCGCGCCGACGACTTCCGGTTCGCGCACGAGCAGCGTCATCAGGATGCCCGGCAGCATGAACGCGCCGGTGAGCGCGAACACGGCGTCCCATGGCATGTGGTCGGACAGGATCAGCGCGAGCGAGCCGGGGATCAGCGCGGCGAGCTTGTATGCGTTCACGTGCACCGCGTTGCCGAGGCCTTGCTCGGTGTCGCGCAGCAGTTCGCGGCGATAGGCGTCGATCACGATGTCGGAGCTTGCGCCGAAGAACGCGACGAGCGTCGTGAGCGCGGCGACCGTCCAGATCGAGTCGCGCGGCGACACGAAGCCGAGCGCGGCGATCGCGCCGGCGACCAGCACCTGCGTGAGCAGCATCCAGCCGCGCCGGCGGCCCGGCCGCCAGCCGGGCAGGCGCGGGATGTAGCGGTCCATCAGCGGCGCCCACAGGAACTTCCACGTATACGGGAACTGGATCAGCGCGAACAGGCCGATTTCCTTCAGGTTCACGCCCTCGGAGCGCAGCCATGCCTGCACGAGGTAGACGAGCGTGAACAGGGGCAGCCCCGACGTGAAGCCCAGGAACACGCAGATCAGCATGTGCGTGTTCAGATAGGCGCGCCAGCCGGGGTGATCCTCGTGAGCGGTGAGTGCGGGCGCCTCGTGTGGCGTTTTGGACATGGACGGAAACTGGGTAGCGTTGACTGATGGCGGCGGCAGCGCAGGCGGCGGCGCGGGTAGCACAGGAGCGCGGCCGTACGTGCGTGCGGGCCGTCGGCGTCCGTCAACGGCCCCCCGGCTCAGCTGCGCTTGACGCGATAGACAGCAAGACTACCACGCCAGTTCGCTCCCCATCGAATCGGCTGGCCTTCGTGCAGCACGATGCGGTCGAGGATCGTGACGCCGACTTCGGGCGCGAGCGCCTCGAAATCCTTGATCGTCAGCACCCGGACGTTCGGCGTGTTGTGCCACTGGTAAGGCAGCGACTTCGACACCGGCATCCGGCCGCGCAGCACCGACAACCGGTGCGCCCAGTAGCCGAAGTTCGGGAACGACACGATGCATTCGCGTCCGACGCGCGCGGTTTCGCGCAGGATCGCGGCCGTCTGGTGGATCGTCTGAAGGGTTTGCGACAGGATCGCGAAATCGAAGCTGTGATCCTCGAACAGGCGCAGGCCGTCCTCGAGGTTCTGCTGGATCACGTTGATCCCGTTCTTCGCGCTGGCGAGCACGCCCGCGTCGTTCAGTTCGATCCCGTAGCCGGACACGTCGAGTTCTTCCGACAGCAGCGACAGCAGCGAGCCGTCGCCGCAGCCGAGGTCGAGCACGGTCGCGCGCGGTTCGACCCAGCGGGCGATCGCGCGGAAGTCCGCGCGGGCGGACAGGGAATTCAGTGCTTGCTGGTTCATGCCCCCACCTCGATGGCGATTCGTTCGTAATACGCGCGGAGCAGGTTGTGATAGCGCGCGTCGTCGAGCAGGAACGCGTCGTGGCCGTGCGGCGCGTCGATTTCCGCGTAGCTGACCGTGCGCTTGTTGTCGAGCAGCGCCTTCACGATCTCGCGCGAACGCGCCGGCGCGAAGCGCCAGTCGGTCGAGAAGCTCGCGATCAGGTATTTCGCCTGCGTGTGCGCGAGCGCGGCCGTCAGGTTGCCGTCGAACGCCTTCGCCGGATCGAAGTAGTCGAGCGCGCGCGTGATCAGCAGATAGGTGTTCGCGTCGAAGTAGTCGGCGAACTTGTCGCCCTGATAGCGCAGGTACGACTCGACCTCGAACTCCACGTCGAAGCTGAAGTTGTACGCGTCGAGCGCGCCGTCCGCACGGCGCAGCGCACGGCCGAATTTCTCGGCCATGTCGTCGTCGGACAGGTACGTGATGTGGCCGATCATCCGCGCGACGCGCAGGCCGCGCTTCGGCTTCACGCCGTGTGCGTAGTAGTCGCCGCCGTGGAAGTCGGGATCGGACAGGATCGCCGAGCGTGCGACCTCGTTGAACGCGATGTTCTGCGCGGACAGCTTCGGTGTCGACGCGATGTCGATGCAGTGCGCGACGCGCTCCGGATACATCAGGCTCCACGCGAGCGCCTGCATCCCGCCGAGGCTGCCGCCCATCACGGCGGCGAAGCGCTCGATGCCGAATGCGTCGGCGACGCGCGCCTGCGCGTGCACCCAGTCCTCGACGGTGACGACGGGGAAGCGCGCGCCGTACGGCTTGCCGGTCGACGGATCGATGCTCATCGGGCCGGTCGAGCCGAAACACGACCCGAGATTGTTCACGCCGATCACGAAGAAGCGGTTGGTGTCGAGCGGCTTGCCGGGGCCGACCATGTTGTCCCACCAGCCGGTGCTGCGCGGATCGTCCGCGTAGACGCCGGCGACGTGGTGCGACGCGTTGAGCGCGTGGCAGACGAGCACCGCGTTCGAGCGCGCGGCGTTGAGCTCGCCGTACGTCTCGACGACGAGCTGATAGTTGCCGATCACGCTGCCGCTTTGCAAGCGCAGCGGTTCGGCGAAGTGCATGGTCTGTGGAGCGACGATGCCGATCGATTCCATTCGTTCCGCCTTATGCCATATGACTGGGCGGCTAAATGGTGTCGGCGAGGCGCGGAGTCGAAGGTGCGCGGCTGACGACCTCTTTAGCCGCATTTGTAGTGAACCGCCGGGGAACGACGCATCGACGCGTCAAGGCCCCGGCCGGTTCGCGCGCCCGCAATCGAGTCAGCAAATCGGCGCGCTTCCGGCCTGCCGCCAAGGGGGCGGCAAGTCGGCAAAGTATAGCGGAATTCCGCCGGAGGCGGATTGCATCGGGGCGTGCGGCCCGCTGGCCCGTTACCAGCAGCGGTACTTTGCCGTGAATTGCCCCGTGGCCACCGAGTAGTCGGACAGGTTGCCTTCCGCGCGGAGGCTGGCCGATATCGAGAAGCGCTGGCTCACTTGTCCGGTCGTGCCGAGTCGGATGGAAGCGCGCGTCACTGCAGAATCAGCCGCAAATGCGCATCGGCCTGTTCCCCGGGCGGCTTCTGGAACCCGCCTTTGGCAAAGCGATGCCACCGGCCGATCACATAGCTGACGAGCAGGCTTGCGCGCGCGGCGGGATCGTAATCGGCCGGCAGCACGAACGGCGCCGCGCCGTCGGGCGCCTGGGATTCGGTGCGCGCGACCCGCAGGCACTGCTTGACGGTCGCCTCGATCCGGTCGAGCAGCTGGTTCACGCGCTCGGTGAGCCGCTCGTCCTCGCCGACCAGCGCCTCGCCGGTCAGCACGCGCGTCATGCCGGGGTTCTTCGCGGCGAAATTGAGCATCGTCAGCGCGATCGTGCGTGCCTGCAGCACGCCGTTCGGCTCCTTCGCGACGATCTGGTTGACGAGGCCGAACAGCGCCTGCTCGATGAACTCGATCAGCCCTTCGTACATCTTCGCCTTGCTGGAGAAGTGCCGGTACAGCGCGGCTTCCGACACGTCGAGCCGGGCCGCGAGCGAGGCCGTCGTGATTTTTTCGGGCTTCGGCGCCTCCAGCATCGCGGCGAGCGTCTGCAGGATCATCACGCGCCGCTCGCCCGGCTTCGGGCGCGGGCGGGACGGCGTGGCCTGGTCTTCCGTTACGGCTTGGTCCTGCGGGTAAGTCGGCTGCATTTTTGTCGCCCCGATCGTGTGCCCAGTCGCAGCGATTTTAACGAACGAATGCGCTGGTCGACATAATGCGGCCGGCCGATGTTCGGCAGATGACCCGGAAGGTGGCCCGTGATCCATACGGTGCCGATGCCGAGGCGCTTGTAGCGCTTCAGGTGGCTGCGGGTATCCTCGACGAGGATCGCGTCGGCGAGCCGCGCGTGCGCGGCGCGCAGCGTGCGGCGCAGCATCGTGTGATCGGGCTTTGCGCGCCACGCACGCCGGTCTCGCATGTGCTCGATCGCGATCACGCGCTCGAACAGGCGTTCGATGCGCAGCTCGCGCAGCACCGCGCGCGCGTAGTTCTCGGGCGCGTTGGTCAGCACGAACTTGCGGCCCGGCAGCGCGGCGATGATGCGCGCAAGGCCGCGCTCGGCGCGCAGCATCGCGGGCAGGTCGGAAAACGTGTGCACGACCCGCAGGAAGTCGTTCGGATCGATCGGATGGTGGCGCGTGAGGCCGAGGAGCGCGGCGCCGTAGCGCTGCGTGTAGCCGGTGCGCAGGCGATCGGCTTCGACGCGCCCGACGTGGAGCGTGTCGATGATGTATTGCGTCATCGCGCGGTTGATCTCCGGGAAGATCGCGTGCGATGCGTGGTGAAGCGTGTTGTCGAGATCGAACAGCCAGACAGGCGAGCCGGCGCGCGGCCGGCTGCGGGAGATGCGCCGGCGTCGCAGCGACGCCGGCAGGTCGGGGCGGGTGGTCTTGCGGCGCGCGCTCAATGCGAGCGGATCATCGTGCCGAACGGCTGCTCGGTCAGGATTTCCAGCAGCACCGAGTGCTCGATGCGGCCGTCGACGATGTGCACCGACTTCACGCCGCTCTTCGCCGCGTCGAGCGCCGACGAGATCTTCGGCAGCATGCCGCCCGAGATCGTGCCGTCCTCGAACAGCGCGTCGATCTCGCGCGCCGACAGGTCGGTCAGCAGGTTGCCGTCCTTGTCCATCACGCCGGGGATGTTGGTCATCATCAGCAGCTTCTCGGCGTTCAGCACCGTGGCGAGCTTGCCCGCGACCAGATCGGCGTTGATGTTGTATGAGAGGCCGTCCTCGCCGAAGCCGATCGGCGAGATCACCGGGATGAATGCGTCGTCCTGCAGCGCCTTCACGACCGCCGGGTTGATCGCCTCGACTTCGCCGACCTGGCCGATGTCGATGTACTGGCCCGGATTGTCGCGGTCCGGCATCAGCAGCTTGCGAGCATGGATCAGGCCGCCGTCCTTGCCCGTCAGGCCCACCGCATGGCCGCCGAAGTGGTTGATCAGCATCACGATGTCCTGCTGGACTTCGCCGCCCAGCACCCATTCGACGACTTCCATCGTTTCTTCGTCGGTGACGCGCATGCCCTGGATGAAGGTGCCGGCCTTGCCGATCTTCTTCAGCGCATGATCGATCTGCGGGCCGCCGCCGTGGACGATCACCGGATTGATGCCGACCAGTTTCAGCAGGATCACGTCGCGCGCGAAACCCTGCTTGAGCCGCTCTTCCGTCATCGCGTTGCCGCCGTATTTGATCACCACGGTCTTGCCGTGGTAGCGGCGGATGTACGGCAGCGCCTCGGCGAGGATTTCTGCCTTCAGCGTGGGGGCGATCTGCGAGAGGTCGATGGGCTCGGACATGGCGGCGGCTCTGGCTGGGAACGGTTGAAACAGGGCGAATTGTACAGGAGTGGCGCAGCGCAGCATCGGGTTTTTGGGCTGGCCGGACGGCCGATCGCGCGGGCCCGGCGCCACGCGCGGCGGCCCGTCGGCCATGGCGCCGGACCCTGCGCCGGACCCTGCGCCGAACCCCACGCCGAACCCCACGCCGAACCCTGCGCCGACCCCCGCGCCGGCGGCGCGAGCGGGGCGACGTGCGCCGCGTGCGGCGCGGTGTCGGCGGCACGCATCGGCCGGACGGCAGACGTGCAAAATCCGTGCGCCGCGCTATGCTTGTCGCGTAGGGCGACGTGCATGCCCGCTTTCACGCTTGAGCCATGACCGATTCCGCCGCCGCCGCCCGTTCGACCCCGCGCCGAGCGCGTTGCCCGCACTGCGGGCGCGGCTTCGACTGCGGCGCCGGCACGCAGCCGTTCGAGTGCTGGTGTGCATCGATGCCGGCCCTGCCCGGCGGCGCGCCGTCGGCAGCCGGTACGCGTTGCCGCTGTCCGGAGTGCCTCGCCGACGAGATCGCGCAACGCATGACCGGTGCGGCCGGCTGACGGTTGCCGGCCCGTGCAACCCGATGCGACGCCGGCTCGCCCGGTGCTCCGTTCGTCCCCACCGATCCGGCCCCCGGTAGAGGCGCCGGGCGCTAAACGGGTAAACTGCTCGGATGCAACGAATCACCACCACCGGGCGCGTCAACCTCAGTCACCTGTTCTGGCTGCGCAATCTCGCGATCATCGGCCAGCTCGTGACGATCGGCGTCGTGCAGACCTATTTCGGCGTGCATCTGCCGCTGCCGGCGATGCTGATGGTCATCGCGCTCGAAATCGTTTTCAACGCGCTGACCTGGGTGCGCGTGCTGCGCGCGCGGCCCGAGACCAATTTCGAGCTGCTCGGCCAGCTGTGGGTCGACCTCGGCGCATTGTCGGCGCTGCTGTTCCTGTCGGGCGGCACGACCAACCCGTTCGTGTCGCTGTACCTGCCGTCGCTCGCGATCGCGGCGGCCGTGCTGCCGTGGCACCTGATGATCTGGCTCGCGGCGTTCGCGGTCGCGTGCTACGCGGCGCTCGGCTTCGATTCGGTGCCGCTCAACATGGATAACCCGGCGAACCTGTTCGACTACTACCGCACCGGGATGTGGGCGAACTTCATGGTCAGCGTCGGGCTGATCGCATGGTTCGTCGCGCGCATGTCGAACGCGCTGCGCCAGCGCGATGCGGCGCTCGGCGAGGCGCAGGCGCACCTGCTGCGCGACGAGCGGGCGGTCGCGCTCGGCGTGCAGGCGGCCACCGTCGCGCACGAGATGGGCACGCCGCTGTCGACGATCGCGATGCTCGCGGAGGAACTGCGCGATGCGGCCCGCGCCGATCCGGGGCTCGCGCGCTACGAGGGCGACCTGAAGGTGCTGGAAGAACAGATGACGCTCTGCACGTCGGCGCTCGCGCGGCTGCGCAGCCGCGCGAGCGCGCCGGCGAGCCGTCAGCCGGTGGATGACTGGCTCGACACGTTCGTCGAGCACTGGCGCCTGCGGCATCCGCACGTGCAGTTCGAGCTGCTGGGTGCGCGCCCGTCTGGCGTCGCGCTCGACGACACGGTCGCGGCCGGCCAGATCCTGACGATCCTGCTCGACAATGCCGCGCGGGCGAGCCCGCACCGCGTGACGCTGGCCGCGAAGCTCGCGCACAACGACCGGGCGGGCGACCAGATCGAATTCGAAGTATGCGACGACGGCCCGGGCATTCCGGCCGCATTGCGCGAATCGCTCGGCGCGATGCCGGTCGACAGCACGCAGGGCGGGCACGGGGTCGGCCTGTATCTTGCGTTCAGCGCGGCCGCGCGCCTCGGCGGCGAGGTCGAGCTGTCCGATGTCACGCCGCGCGCGGCGGGCGGCAACGGGCGCGCGGGTGGCGGTGCGAACGGTCACGCCGCTGCTGCGTCGGGCCAGCGCGCGAGCGAACGAGCGGCAGCCGCGCCGGACAGCCGCCCGGCTGGCGTCACCGGCCGCGGCACCCGCGCGGTGCTGCGCCTGCCGGTGGCGCGCGTCACGGCGCCGGCCGCCTCAACCAACACGTAGACGGAGAAACCACATGAGCGAGAACAATTTCCTGGTGATCGACGACAACGAGGTGTTCGCGGGCACGCTCGCGCGCGGCCTCGAGCGCCGCGGCTACGCGGTCCAGCAGGCGCACGACAAGGAGGCGGCGCTGCGGCTCGCGGCCGGCGGCAAGTTCCAGTTCATCACCGTCGACCTGCATCTCGGCGACGATTCGGGGCTGAGCCTGATCGCGCCGCTGTGCGACCTGCAGCCCGACGCGCGGATTCTCGTGCTGACCGGCTACGCGAGCATCGCGACCGCCGTGCAGGCCGTGAAGGAAGGCGCCGACAACTATCTCGCGAAGCCGGCGAACATCGAGTCGATCCTGGCCGCGCTGCAGACCAACGCGAGCGAAGTGCAGGCCGACGAGGCGCTCGAGAATCCGGTCGTGCTGTCGGTCGACCGGCTCGAATGGGAGCACATCCAGCGCGTGCTCGCGGAGAACAACAACAACATTTCGGCAACCGCGCGCGCGCTGAACATGCACCGCCGCACGCTGCAGCGCAAGCTCGCGAAGAAGCCGGTGCGCCAGTAAGCGGTGCGGCGGCAGCGGCCGGCCGCCCCAACGAAAACGGGCGGCCCCGAAGGAGCCGCCCGTTTCGCATTCGCCACCGCGCGCGTTACAGCACGTAGCGCGACAGGTCTTCGTCCTGCGACACTTCGCCGAGCGCACGGTCGACATACTGCGCATCGATCGTCACGCGCTCGCCGGCGTGGTTGCCGGCCGAGAACGACACTTCCTCGAGCAGCTTCTCGATCACCGTGTAGAGCCGGCGCGCACCGATGTTCTCGGTCTTCTCGTTGACCGCGTACGCGATTTCGGCCAGGCGGCGAATGCCGTCTTCGGCGAACTCGAGCTGCACGTCTTCGGTGGCGAGCAGCGCCTGGTACTGTTTGACGAGGCTGGCATCGGTCGCGACGAGGATTGCCTCGAAATCCTTCACCGACAGCGAGTCGAGCTCGACGCGGATCGGGAAGCGGCCCTGCAGTTCGGGAATCAGGTCGCTCGGCTTCGCGAGGTGGAATGCGCCGCTCGCGATGAACAGGATGTGATCGGTCTTCACCATCCCGTACTTCGTGTTGACCGTCGTGCCCTCGACGAGCGGCAGCAGGTCGCGCTGCACGCCCTGGCGCGACACTTCGCCGCCGCTGCCTTCGTTGTTGCGCGACGTGATCTTGTCGATCTCGTCGAGGAACACGATGCCGTTCTGCTCGACGTTCTGCACGGCCTTCGTCTTCACTTCCTCGTCGTTGAGCATCTTCGCCGCTTCCTCGTCGGTCAGCAGCTTCAGCGCTTCCTTGATCTTCACCTTGCGGCGCTGCTTCTTGCCGCTGCCGAGGTTCGAGAACATCGAGCGGATCTGCTCGGTCATTTCTTCCATCCCCGGCGGCGCCATGATGTCCATGCCGGCCGACGGCTGCTCGAGGTCGAGCTCGACTTCCTTGTCGTCGAGCTGGCCTTCGCGCAGGCGCTTGCGGAAGGTCTGGCGCGTCGCGTTGTTGTCGTCGTTCGCGTGGTCGGCATTGCCGCCGAAGCCCACCGCGCGCGGCTGCGGCAGCAGGATGTCGAGGATGCGGTCTTCCGCCTGGTCGGTGGCCTTGCTGCGCACCTTGCGCATCTCGGATTCGCGCGTCTGCTTGACCGAGATCTCGATCAGGTCGCGCACGATGCTGTCGACGTCGCGGCCGACGTAGCCGACCTCGGTGAACTTGGTCGCTTCGATCTTGATGAACGGCGCGTCGGCGAGCTTCGCGAGGCGTCGTGCGATTTCGGTCTTGCCGACGCCCGTCGGCCCGATCATCAGGATGTTCTTCGGCGTGATTTCCTGGCGCAGCGGGTCGGCGACCTGCTGGCGGCGCCAGCGGTTGCGCAGCGCGACCGCGACGGCCTTCTTCGCCTTGGCCTGGCCGATGATGTGCTTGTCGAGTTCCGAGACGATCTCGGCAGGGGTCATGGTGCTCATGGGGCGGTCCTTACTCGATCGTTTCGATGATGCGGTTGTGGTTCGTGTAGATGCACATGTCGCCGGCGATCTCGAGCGACTTCTCGACGATCTCGCGCGGCGACAGCTCGGTGTTCTCCGCGAGCGCGCGGGCCGCGGCCTGCGCATAGGCGCCGCCCGAACCGATCGCGCAGATGCCGCCTTCCGGGTCGAGCACGTCGCCGTTGCCGGTGATCACGAGCGTGGTGGTCGCGTCGGCCGTGATCAGCATCGCCTCGAGGCGGCGCAGCATCCGGTCGGTGCGCCAGTCCTTCGCGAGCTCGACGGCCGCGCGGGTCAGGTTGCCCTGGTGCTTCTCGAGCTTCGCCTCGAAGCGATCGAGCAGCGAGAACGCATCGGCGGTGCCGCCCGCGAATCCGACCAGTACCTGGTTGTTGTAGATCCGCCGCACTTTCCGCGCGCCACCCTTCATGACGATGTTGCCGAGGGTTACCTGGCCGTCGCCGCCGAGCGCGACCTTGTCGCCGCGCCGGACCGAAACGATGGTCGTGCCGTGAAATTGCTCCATCTGCGTTCCTTGAGAAAAACGGGGAAGAGTCGGGCGGCGCGACGCGCCGCCGCGTGAATCCGCAGTGCGCCGGGGAGCGGCCCGGCGCGCGTCCGTTTCATTTTAGGGCGGGCGCCGGGATATCAAGAGGGGGACGCAAATCGGCCGGCGGGCCGGGAACCGGTGCCGGAAAAACAAAAAGCGCGCGGCAGGCCGCGCGCTTTCGGGAAGCAGCGTGTCGGAGCGGAACGCCGCTCGATCAGTCGCCGAACAGCTTTTGGCGCAGCTCGCGGCGCTCTTGCGCCTCGAGCGACAGCGTGGCCGTCGGACGCGCGAGCAGGCGCGGAATGCCGATCGGTTCGCCGGTTTCCTCGCACCAGCCGTAGTCGCCGGAATCGATGCGGGCGAGCGACTGCTGAACCTTCTTGAGGAGCTTGCGTTCGCGATCGCGCGTGCGCAGCTCGAGCGCGTGCTCTTCCTCGATCGTCGCGCGGTCGGCGGGATCGGGGACGATCACCGTCTCGCGCAGGTTCTCGGTCGTCTGGCCTGCGTTCTTGAGGATGTCCGCCTGCAACTGTTCGAGCCGATTTTTGAAGAAGGCGAGCTGATCCTCATTCATGTAATCCTTGTCGCTCATCTTCAGGATTTCGGCTTCGGTCAAGAGTTTCTTCGTCATCTGCTTGCTTCTTCAATGTGCGGCAAATCAGGAGATAGTGCCTGCACTTTGGGATTACCCGCAACTGCCGCTTGCAATCATTTGCGATTTGCCGTCGCGGGGCCGAAAGCCTCTGGAAAACCGGTTCTCAAATACCAGGACAGGCCTGGCGCGGATTTGCGCGCGCGGCGAACCGGTACTGCGCGGCAGATCGCATCGGCCGCGGCCGGGTGGCGGATGGGCGATCCGGCGCGGTTGCGATGCCCGGGTAATGGTTCTGCAAGAACCGGGCCTGTTATTGCCGTACTCCAGCGGGCACGTATTGTAACTGAATCGCAAGCGGGCGCCGTATCGGGTCGATCCCCGTCGGCTGCGCCAATATCTAAAAAATATAACGCGCAAATCGCGAAAAAGCGATGACGGCGAAACCCTGCCCGGAAACGGCACCCCGCAAGCCCCGCGGCCGCCCGCGAAGGCGGCCGCACGGAAGGCCTGCGACACCGGCCCGACCGCTCAGGCGAGGCAGGCGTCGAGGCCGTCGGTGATCAGGTCCTGCGGCAGGTCGACGCCGATGAACACCATCTTGTTGGTCTTCTTCTCGACCGGCAGCCACTTCGCGGCGAGGTCGCTGCCCATCATCTGGTGCACGCCCTGGAACACGACCTTGCGGTCGACGCCCTTCATGTACAGCACGCCCTTGTAGCGCAACATCCGTTCCCCGTAGATCTGCAGGATGCCGCCGAGGAAGTCTTCCAGCTTGTTCGGGTCGAACGGACGGTCGTTGCGGTACACGAACGACTTGATCTTGTCGTCGTGGTGCGCGTGATGATGATGGCCGTGGTCGTGATCGTGCGCGCATTGACCGTGATCGTGGTCGCAATCCGCGTGATCGTGATCATGGTCGTGATCGTGGTGATGGTGCGCGTGGTCGTCCTCGGCGAGGAAGTCCGGGTCGATCTCGAGCTTCGCGTTCAGGTTGAAGCCGCGCAGGTCGAAGATTTCCTTGATGTCGGCTTCGCCAAAATTCACGACCTTGATCGTCGCCTTCGGGTTCATGTGCATCAGGCGGTGCTTGAGCGCCGCGACGGCCTGGTCGTCGACGAGGTCCGACTTCGTGATGAACAGGCGATCGGCGAAGCCGACCTGGCGCTGCACCACTTCGTGTTCGTCGAGCTGCGCGTTCGCATGCTTAGCGTCGACCAGCGTGATGACGGCGTCGAGCAGGAAATCGTCGGCGATCTCGCTGTCGATGAAGAAGGTCTGTGCGACGGGGCCCGGGTTCGCGAGGCCGGTCGTCTCGATCACGATGCGGTCGAAGTCGAGCTTGCCTTCGCGCTTCTTCGCGGCCAGATCGCCGAGCGCGCGGGCGAGGTCGCCGCGGATCGTGCAGCAGATGCAGCCGTTGCTCATCTGGATGATCTGCTCGTTCGTGTCCTGGACGAGGATCTCGTTGTCGATGTTCTCTTCGCCGAACTCGTTCTCGATCACGGCGATCTTCATGCCGTGCTGTTCATTCAGGATGCGCTTGAGCAGCGTCGTCTTGCCGCTGCCGAGGAAGCCGGTGAGGATGGTGACGGGAGTGGCCATGTCGGTCGCCTGTGGTTCGTGAATCGGGGTCAAAACCAGGATGTGTGCGTCGCGCCGTCGACTCGCGAGCCGGGGCGCACAACCATCCATTGAAACATACCTGTCAAGCCCTCGCCCGTCGTCCGGACGACAGGCGAGAGCGCGGTTCCGCCAGCGCACGAACGGCCGGCGGACGGGTGTGCGTCTAGATCGGGGCGATCAGACGATTTGCAACAGCAGGCCCTTCAGATATTCGCCTTCCGGGAACGCGGCGAGCAGCGGGTGATCGACGCCCGCGCCGAGCCGCTTCAGGATCCGCGCGTCGACCTTCGCGTCGGCAGCCGCGCCCGCGACGATCTTCTGGAACAGGTCCATGTCGATCGCGCCCGAGCACGAGTACGTGAACAGCAGGCCGCCCGGACGCAGCAGCTTGAAGCCGCTCAGGTTGATGTCCTTGTAGGCGCGCGACGCGCGATCGACGCTGTCGCGGGTCGGCGCGAACTTCGGCGGATCGAGCACGATCAGGTCGAAGCGCTCGCCTTCGTCGACGAGGCGGCGCAGCGTCTTGAACGCGTCCGCGTCGAGCCAGGTCGCGCGGTCGGGATCGAAACCGTTCGCGACGACGTTCTGCTGCGCGAGCGCGAGCGCGTCGCCCGACGAATCGATCGACACGACGCGTTTCGCGCCGCCCTTGAGCGCCGCGAGCGAGAAGCCGCCCGTGTAGCAGAAGCAGTTCAGTACGTCGCGGCCGTCCGCGTATTGCGCGACGAGCGCGCGGTTGTCGCGCTGGTCGACGTAGAAGCCGGTCTTGTGGCCGTTCGGCACGTCGACGTGATAACGCACGCCGTTTTCGTTCGCGATCAGCGTAGCGGGCGGCGCGTCGCCGGCGAGCACGCCGGTCGTCTGCGCGAGCCCTTCCTTGTCGCGGATCGACACGTCCGAGCGTTCGTACACGTTCGGGCAGCCGGTCGCGCCGCTGAGCGCCGCGACGATCGCATCCTTCCATGCCTCGACGCCCGCGGCCATGAACTGGCACACGAGCTGGCCGCGCGGCGCGGCGCCCGGCTCCGCCGTGTCCGCGATGTAGTAGTCGACGATCAGCCCCGGCAGCCCGTCGGCTTCGCCGAACACGAGCCGCACCGCGCCCGTGCCCGACACCATCGTCGTGCGGTGCGCGACCGCGCGCTGCACGCGGCGCTTGAAGAAGGCGTGATCGATCGGCTCGTTTTCGTCGAAGCTCCACACGCGCACGCGGATCTGCGACTGCGGGCTGTACGCGCCGCGCGCGAGGAAGCGGCCGTCGTGCGCGCGCACGACCACGGTCGCGCCGGGGGCGGGCGTGCCGTCGACGCGGTCGATCGCATTGGCATAGATCCACGGATGCCGGCGCAGCAGCGATTTTTCCTTGGACGGTCTGAGTGTGACGGTTTGCATGATCGGATCGATTGGGGCCGCGGACGGCGCTGGCCGTTGCCGGCCGCCGCGCGCGGCGGGTAGGGCGGAACGCGCGTCAGTCGCGCTTCTTCGCGCGCGGATGCGCGCTGTCGTAAATTTTCGCGAGATGCTGGAAGTCGAGCGACGTGTAGACCTGCGTGGCGGCGACGCTCGCGTGGCCCAGCAGCTCCTGCACCGCGCGCAGGTCGCCGCTCGACTGCAGCACGTGCGTCGCGAACGAATGGCGCAGCACGTGCGGGTGGACGTTGGCGGGGATGCCCGCGGCCAGCGCCGCGCGCTTCACGCGGTCGCGCACGACGCCCGGCGCCATCCGGTTGCCGCGCACCGACACGAACAGCGGATGCGGATCGTGCTTCACGAATTCGCCGCGCACCGCGAGCCACGCGTTCAGCGCGTCGATCGCCTTGCGGCCGACCGGCACCTTGCGCTCCTTGTTGCCCTTGCCGCGCACGGTGACTTCGGCTTCGGCGAGATCGAGCCAGCCGGCCGAGCGGTAGCCGTCGGCCTGCGTATACATGACGTCGAGCCCGACCAGTTCCGCGAGGCGCAGCCCGGACGAATAGAACAGCTCGAGGATCGCGTGATCGCGGATGCCTTCGGTCGTGCCGGCGAGCGGCGTATCCATGAGTGCGACCGCATCGTCGACCGACAGCGCCTTGGGCAGCGATTTCTCGCGTTTGGGCGCGCGCACCCCGGCAACGGGATTCGCGGGCAGCTCGACGCGCTGCGCGAGCCAGCGATAGAACGCACGCCATGCGGAAAGCCGGTGCGAGATCGAGCGAGCGGACAAGCCGCCCGCGTGTGCGCGCACGACCGCGCCGCGCATGTCGGCGGCCGTCAGCGCGTCGAGCGGGCGGCCGGCGGCGAGTTTCTTCAGTTCGTCGAGTTCGTGCGTGTACGCACGCAGCGTGTGTTCCGACAGCTGCCTGACGTGTTTCAGGTTCGACAGGTAGGCGGCGATCGGATCGTCGGTCATCGCGGGAGCGATCTCAATGCGGCAGCAGACGCGTGAGCGCGGCGCTCGCGAGCGTCGCGATCTGCGCGAGGAAGTCGGTCGCCATCCCGTCGTGGAAGCGGCGCGGATCGGGCGAGCCGAGCACGAGCAGGCCGAACGCGGGCGCATCGGTGCCGCCGAGCGGCGCACGCAGCGCGAGCAGCGCGACCGACGTGGCCGCGCCGTCGCCGGCCGGCGCGGCTTCGGCGCCTTCCGCCGCATTCGCGGCCGGCGCCGCGAGCGCGGGCGCGAGCCACTGGGCCGCTTCGAATCCGGTGTTCGCGCCGCAGTACGGCGTCGACAGCCCGTTCGTGAAGAGCCGCACTTCCTCGCCGACCTGGCGCGCGAAATCGGCCTGCGCATAGGTGTCGGCGACGTCCCAAACGCGCAGCGCGGTTTGCGGCACATCGAACACGTCGGCGATGCCTTCGGCGATCGTGCGCGGCAGCGCGTACGGGTCGCGTTCCGCGATCACGCGCGCGGTCCAGCGGCTGAACTTCGCGGACAGGCTGTCGTTCTCGTGGCCGTAGCGCACGAGTTCGGCGAGCCGGCGCTCGAGATGCTTGTTCTTGTCGCGCAGCATCTCCATCTGCCGCTCCTGCAGCGAGATCGCGGCCTTGCCGTGCGGGTTCGCGAGACGGATCGTCGCGAGCAATTCCGCGTGTTGCGCGAAGAATTCGGGATTGGCGAGCAGGTAGTCGGCGACTTCGCGATCGTTCATGTGGCTGGAGCGTTCTTCGGTTATCGGGACGTTGAAGGGTCAGACGTTCAGGTCGATCTCGCCTTCGAACACGGTCGTGGCGGGCCCGGACATCATCAGCGCGGCGGCTTCGTCGCGCGCGCCGCCCCAGCCGATCGTCAGCGTGCCGCCATGCGTGTGCACGGTCACCGGCGAATCGAGCAGGCCGCGCCGGATGCCGGCCGCCACCGCCGCGCACGCGCCGGTGCCGCATGCGAGCGTCTCGCCCGCGCCGCGTTCGTACACGCGCAGCTTCACCTCGCTGCGCGACACGATCTGCATGAAGCCGGCGTTCACGCGCTGCGGGAAGCGGGCGTGGCGCTCGATCAGCGGGCCTTCGTCGAGCACGGGATACGCTTCGACGTCGTCGACGACCTGCACCGCGTGCGGGTTGCCCATCGACACCGTCGAGATCCAGCGCGTGTGGCCGCCGACGTCGAGTGGCCACAGCGTGTCGTTGCCTTCCGTCCGGCCGTCGAGCCCCGCGGCGTCGAACGGCACCTCCGCCGGCGCAAACACGGGCGCGCCCATGTCGACGACGACTTCGCCGTTGTCCTGCATCGTCAACGTGATCAGGCCCTTCATCACCTGCACGCGCACGCTGCGCTTGTCGGTCAGGCCGCGGTCGCTGACGAACTTCACGAAGCAGCGCGCGCCGTTACCGCAGTGTTCGACTTCGCCGCCGTCGCAATTGAAGATCCGGTACTTGAAATCCGCGCCGTCGACGGTCGGTTTCTCGACGAGCAGCAACTGGTCGGCGCCGATGCCGAAGTGTCGGTTGGCGAGCGCGCGCACCTGCGCCTCGGTGAGCGGCGGCAGCGCGCGCGAATAGCTGTCGAGCACGACGAAGTCGTTGCCCGCGCCGTGCATCTTGGTGAACGAGAGTTTCACTGGGTCCGGAATTCCATGGCGAACAGGGCGGCCGGCACGACGGACGCGGCGCGCCGTCATGCCGGGCGGCGTCGTTCGTCGTGCTGATCTCAACCGCAAATGATACATGCAGCCGACAGGGGCGTCCTGCGCGGGCGGGGCGCCGGGTGCCGTTCGGGCGGCGGAGCGCGGCGATGCCGGCCGATCGGCTGACTGGTCGCGTGGGCACCGAGTCGGCAGATTGAGGTGGTGCGGTGTGGCGAGCGTTGTCGGGACAGGTGAATCCGGCGGTACGCGTCGCGCCGTTTCCAGCGCACGGGATTTCGCCGCGTGCGCGTTTTCGTACCGGTCAAATTGACAAATCAATCAGGCGATTCGTATAGTCTGGCTATACGCCATGTGGGCCATGCCGTCGAATCGCACTCGAGTGTGGGAGGCCCATGATCAAGTCATGGCAGCACAAGGGGCTGGAAGCGTTTTTCACGAACGGGAGCAAGGCTGGCATCCGGCCGGATCATGCCCCGAGGTTGCGGCGCCAGCTTGCCCGTCTCGACATGGCGAGCCAGCCGTTCGACATGAACGTACCCGGCTGGCGCCTGCATGGCCTCGCCGGCGGGCTGGAGGGTTACTGCTCGGTGAGCGTGAGCGTCAACTGGCGCCTGACGTTCAGATTCGAGGGCCCGGATGCCGTCCTGGTCAACTATCAAGACTATCACTGAGGTCATTCAACGCCATGACTCGCATCTTCAATCCGCCCCATCCGGGCGAGGCGCTGCGCGACGACGTCTTGCCGGCGCTCGGCCTGACCGTCACCGAAGCCGCCGCGCAGCTCGGCGTCACGCGCGCGGCGCTGTCGCGCATCCTGCACGGCCATGCCGGCATCTCGCCTGAAATGGCGCTGCGTCTCGAAGCGTGGCTGGGCGAGGAAAACGGCGGGAAGGCGGATCTGTGGCTGGCGCAGCAGTCGGCCTACGATCTCTGGCAGGCGCGCGCGAAAGGCGCGCCGAAAGTGGCGAGGGTACAGGCGCGTATCTGACGACGCGCCCGCGGGTTCGACTCAGTAGAGGCTCGGCTCGCCGGGCGGGCGCGTCTTGAAGCGCTTGTGCACCCAGTAATACTGCTCGGGCATCAGCGGAATCTGCTCTTCGAGGAATTCGTTCATCCGCCGCGCGTCGAGATCGTCGTCGCCGGTCGGATAGTGATCCCACGGCTTGAACACCTTCAGCCGGTAACCCTGGTAGTTCGGCAGCACTTCGCCGATGAACGGCACGACCTGCGCGCGGCCCGTCTTCGCGAGCCGGCCGACGGCCGTCAGCGTGCACGCGGGCACGCCGAAGAAGGGTACGAACGTCGAATTGCGCAGCCCGTAGTCCATGTCGGCGCCGAGCATCACCGGCTTGCGGTCGCGCAGCCAGCGCAGCACGACGCGCGCGCTGTCCGCGCGGCCGACCATCTCGGCGTCGAAACGCCCGCGCGCCTTCTTCGCTTCTTCCTCGAGTATCGCATTCGAGAACGGCTGGTACAGCGATCCGCAACGGCGCTGCAGTGAACGGTTCAGCCAGATCGAGCCGGCTTCGATGCCGACGAAATGCAGGCCCAGGAACAGCGTCGGGGGCAGATCGGGGTCCGTGAGATCGACCGCGCTGTCGACCTGGATCAGTTTCGCGAGCTTGCGCTCGGAGCCGAACCACTGGACGCTGCGCTCGACGTAGCTGCGGATCGCGTGGCGGAAATGCCGGCCCGCCACTTCCTCGCGCCGCTCGTCGCTCCAGTCGGGGAAGCAGAGTTTCAGATTGGTATGTACGATGCGCTTTCGCCGGCTGGGAATCTGGTACAGCAGCCAGCCGAGGCCGTCGCCGAACCGTGCGGTCAGACCGTACGGCAGCAGGGCGAGCAGCTTCAGCAAGCCGATGGCGAGGTGCGTGCCGAGGCGGCCTAGCATGCGGAATCTCCGTGGGGCCGGCTGGCCGGCGCGTTGCGAACAGGGGGGTAGGACAGCGGACGATGCAGCACGTGTGGCGCTCTGTGACAATTCACGAAAGCCGCTATAATACGGGCTTCGCCGAGTTAACTGACAACTTGCGGGGCGAAGCCGGCTGGCGCGAAGCGCGCTGCCCGGTCCTGGTAATCCGCTAAAGCGTCGCCGCTTCAGGCCAACGAAGCTGGCTACGTGAAACCCACCGTAACCACACAGGAGCCTGAAAAAGTGGCAAACGATTATCTCTTCACGTCCGAATCCGTCTCCGAAGGCCATCCGGACAAGGTCGCGGACCAAATCTCGGACGCGATTCTCGACGCCATCCTCGAGCAGGACAAATACTCCCGCGTTGCGGCCGAAACGCTGTGCAACACGGGTCTCGTCGTGCTGGCCGGTGAAATCACCACGACGGCCAACATCGACTACATCCAGATCGCGCGCGACACCATCAAGCGCATCGGCTACGACAACACCGACTACGGCATCGACTACAAGGGCTGCGCGGTGCTCGTCGCGTACGACAAGCAGTCACCGGACATCGCGCAGGGCGTCGACCGCGCGCATGACGACAACCTCGATCAAGGCGCGGGCGACCAGGGCCTGATGTTCGGTTACGCATGCGACGAAACGCCGGAACTGATGCCGCTGCCGATCTACCTGTCGCACCGTCTCGTCGAGCGCCAGGCCAGCCTGCGCCGCGACGGCCGCCTGCAGTGGCTGCGCCCGGACGCGAAGTCGCAGGTCACGGTCCGCTACGTCGACGGCAAGCCCGATTCGATCGACACCGTCGTGCTGTCGACGCAGCACGCACCGGACATCGAGCTGCCGGCGCTGCGCGAAGCAGTGATCGAGGAAATCATCAAGCCGACGCTGCCGGCCGACCTGATCAAGGGCGACATCAAGTTCCTGGTGAACCCGACCGGCCGGTTCGTGATCGGTGGCCCGCAGGGCGACTGCGGCCTGACGGGTCGCAAGATCATCGTCGATACCTACGGCGGTGCCGCACCGCACGGCGGCGGCGCGTTCTCGGGCAAGGATCCGTCGAAGGTCGACCGTTCGGCAGCGTATGCCGGCCGTTACGTCGCGAAGAACATCGTCGCGGCAGGTCTCGCATCGCGCGCGCTGATCCAGGTGTCGTACGCGATCGGCGTTGCCGAGCCGACCTCGGTGATGGTCAACACGTTCGGCACGGGCCGCGTGTCGGATGCGGTGATCACGAAGCTCGTCCGCGAGCATTTCGACCTGCGTCCGAAGGGCATCATCAAGATGCTCGACCTGCTGCGCCCGATCTACGAGAAGACGGCCGCTTACGGCCACTTCGGCCGCGACGAGCCGGAATTCTCGTGGGAAGCAACCGACAAGGCACTCGCGCTGGCCGAAGCGGCTGGCGTGGAGCCGACGGCACGCGTCGCATAAGCGTCGTCCGCCTGAAACGAAAAACCCCGGCATGCCGGGGTTTTTTTATGCGCGTCGCGCGCCGGCGGAATGACGCGCGCGCGACGATCGTGGCGGGCAGCGTGCCGCCGGCTCGGCTTCAGCGTGCGCCGAACCCGAACCAGCCGTTGCTGGCCGCGAGGCGGCGCGGGCGATTGACGCGGCGCTGCGGGCCCAGCGTGCGGCGCAGCGCGAGCGCGCGCAGCGACGACGGCTTCTGCAGCAGCGAGCGCAGGCCGGCGCGGCGGGCGAACGCCTGTGCGCTCATCATCGAGAAGAACGCGTGGAACCACGCGCGGATGCCGTCCAGCCGGCTGTGCGCGTGCGTGTGCTCGGCGAGCGCCTGCGTGCGCGCGCGGTGATGGCGCAGCGGGCGGGCGGGAGCGGACGGCACGACGCGCTTCGCAGCGCGGCTGAGACGGGAAGTCAGACGGAATGGCATGTGAACGATGCTTCGCTTGTATGGATGGCGCCCTTGAAGAGCGCACTGGTATGAACGGCCTCGGATGGCGCAACGGATCTTACCGAAAGTCGTTGCGCGCCGCGCCCGCCAGAATTGACAGGCCGCGACAGGCTACCGGGGTTTCATGACGTGCAAAAGTCGCGATAAACCCTTGTGCCGCAAGCGTGTCGTCGCATACCGCCTGTCGCTGAGGCTCGCGCCGCGCCGCACAGTTCCCTTGAGCCAGATCAAATCGGCGATTGGCATGCCCCTGCGTACGACAATGGCGCTGTTCGCGGCATCCGGCGCCGATTTACAATCGTCACATTCACACAATAAACGTCTGGCATCCCATGTCGTCTTCATTGCAGTCGGAATCGATCCGCGCGCAAGTCGCGGAATTGCGCGAACGCGGCTTCGTCGTCGCGCGCGGCCTCGTCGGCGAAGCGCAGTGCGCGACGCTCAAGCGGATCGCGGCGCGCCAGTTGCAGGAAGCGGCGGAGCCGATCGAGTTCGAGGCGGATTTGCGCTACCCGGGCGCGCCCGAGTCGAAGCATGCGCCGGGCGGGCATACGGTGCGGCGGCTGCTGGACGCCTACACGCGCGATCCGGCGTTCGCCGAGCGCGCGATCGCGCCGGAAATCGGCGCGTGGATGCGCGAGTACTTCGGCGAGCAGCCGGTGCTGTCGCGCGCGCATCACAACTGCATGATGACGAAGCATCCGGCGTACGGCAGCCTGACGGGCTGGCATCGCGACTTCCGCTACTGGTCGTTCGAACGCGCGGACATGGTGTCGGTGTGGCTCGCGCTCGGCCCGGAAACGAATGAAAACGGGGCGCTCTGGCTGGTGCCGGGTTCGCACACGGCCGAATTCGGGCCGGAAGCGTTCGACGACGCGAAGTTCTTCCGCAGCGACCTGCCGGAAAACCGCAAGATGATCGACGCGGCAACCTGCCCGCCGCTCCAGACGGGCGACGTCGTGTTTTTCCACTGCAACACGCTGCATTCGGCGGGGCAGAACCGCTCCGACCAGGTGAAGTTCTCGCTCGTCTACACGTATCACGGCGTGAGCAACCGGCCGGTGCCGGGCACGCGTTCGGCGGCGAAGCCGGAAGTGCAGTTCTAGCAGCGGTTCGGGCGGCGCTGCAGCCGCGTCGATGGTTCGATGCGGCGCGGCGGCCGCATGAGCGGATGAAGAAACGGGCGGCCTGGCCGCCCGTTGCGTTTTGTGCGGCCCGCATCACGCGAGGCGGGAACGTCGTCGTGCGTCGCGCGACTGCGTGATCAGCGCTTGTTGGCCGGCATCGCGAGGCCGATCAGGCCGATCAGCATCGCGACGGCGCCGCTGGCGATCAGCAGGATCGTTTTCGTGGCGGGCGAGCCGGTGAAGAAGCGCGACACGTTGTCGTTGATCGAATGGAACGACTGGCCGCCGAAATACAGCAGCACGACGCCGCCGACGAGCAGCGCAACCGAGATGACCCGGGACATACCAACCTCGCTGTAACGGTGATTCGAGACGCCGCAGTGTAGGCGACGCGCGCAGCCGCGTCCATTGCCGTGCGCGCGTCGGCCACGTTCGCTACCATAGCCGTCGTATGTTTCCTTCGCCGCCGGCGCGTGATGTTCGCGCGCGGCGCGCGTCCCTTCCCCGACGTCCTGACGGAACCGACTCATGGCCTACGAAGCAGCTTCCGAACGTTATGCCGACATGCAATACCGCACCTGCGGCAAATCCGGGCTCAAACTGCCCGCCCTGTCGCTCGGCCTGTGGCACAACTTCGGCGACTCGACGCCGATCGCGACGCAGCGCGAGATCCTGCGCACCGCGTTCGACCTCGGCATCAATCACTTCGACCTCGCGAACAACTACGGGCCGCCGTACGGCAGCGCCGAAACCAACTTCGGCCGGCTGCTGAAGGAAGATTTCCGGCCGTACCGCGACGAGCTGCTGATCTCGACGAAGGCCGGCTGGGACATGTGGCCGGGGCCGTACGGCAGCGGCGGCGGGTCGCGCAAGTACGTGCTCGCGAGCCTTGACCAGAGCCTGCAGCGCATGGGCCTCGACTACGTCGACATCTTCTATTCGCACCGCTTCGACGCACACACGCCCCTCGAGGAAACCGCCGGCGCGCTCGCATCGGCCGTGCAGCAGGGCAAGGCGCTGTATATCGGCATCTCGTCGTACTCGGCCGCGAAGACGCGCGAGATGGCCGAACTGCTCGCGCAATACAAGGTGCCGCTGCTGATCCACCAGCCGTCCTACAACATGCTGAACCGCTGGATCGAGCCGGACCTGCTCGGCACGCTCGACGAGATCGGCACGGGCAGCATCGCGTTCACGCCGCTCGCGCAGGGGCTGCTGACGTCGAAATACCTGAACGGCGTGCCGGACGACGCACGCGTGAACAAACCGGGCGGCGGCTCGCTGAAGCAGGATCACCTGAGCGCGGAGAACCTCGAGCACGTGCGCAAGCTCAACGGCATCGCCGAGCGGCGCGGGCAGAGCCTCGCGCAAATGGCGCTCGCGTGGGTGCTGCGCAATGGCCGCGTGACGTCCGCACTGATCGGCGCGAGCCGTGCGGAGCAGGTGCGTGAAAACGTCGGCGCGCTGAAGAATCTCGAATTCTCGGCCGACGAACTCGCGGAGATCGATCGCCACGCGATCGAGGGCGGCATCAATCTGTGGGAAAAGCCGTCCACCGATCAGGCGATCTGACCGGCAGCAACGACCGTCGATACGGGATGCGAAGCATTGCATGCCGTATCGCCGCGCACGCACACACGCCGTCGCGTCGCTGCAATGCAGCGACGTGACCGCCGCGCGCCGACGCGTGGCTAGAGGAGTGCAGGCAGGCCCTCGACGAGCAATACCGCAACGCCGACGCCGAGGATGACGCCGAGCACGCGCAGCAGGTTGTGGCGGAATTCGGTTGCGCACGGCACCGCGCCGAGAAATAGCGCTCCGGCCAGCGCCATCGGAATCAACAGGATGAAGTCGCCGATCGTGAAATAGGTCGTCATGCGTGTCTCCGTAGTCGGCCGGAACAGGCGCATGCGCGTCTTCCAGCCCCATGCCGGGCATTTCTCTTGTTCGGCCGACCGATTCGCGATTGCGAGCGGGTCGGACAGTTCGAGTATAGGCAAGCTCGCCGCGTTTTTCGCTATCCGAACCATTAAAAGTATGCGGAAAACCCCGGGGATTCCGCATTTTTCCCGCGAATTGGACGAATGCCTTGCGCCAGTCTTTCCCGTTCCTTTCGATTGGCGCGGAAACGTCGTACGTGTTCGCTACGGGCTGCCGCACCCGCGGGCGCGGCAGCCCAGCCGCTTACGCGCGATCGGGTTGCGCGCGAACGGCGGGCGTGCGGAACACGAGCGCGAGGCCCCCGACGATCGCCCCCATGCCGGCGAGCGCGAGCGGTTCGGGCCGGTTGCCGAGCCAGAGCGCGTCCATCAGCGTGGTGACGACGGGCACGAGATAGAACAGGCTCGTCACGTTGACGAGATCGCCGCGCTGCATCAACCGGTAGAACAGCAACTGCGCGATCACCGAGATCACGATCCCGAGCCACAGCAGCGGCACGACAAACGCCCAGCCGATCTCGAGCGAGATCGGCCGGAACGGCAGGATCGCCACGCACAGCACGAGGCCGATCGCGTTCTGCAGCGGCAGCACGTCGGCAGGCGCCGCGCGCACGCGCTTTTGCAGCAGCGAGCCGGCGGTCAGCGCGACGAGCGCCGTGAGCGCGCAGGCGACGCCGATGACCGGCAGGCCGGTGCCGCCCACGCCGCGGCACACGACGAGCGCGAGACCAGCCAACGACAGCCCGAGCCCGGCGATACGTATCGGTTGCCAGCGCCGCTCGACGATCGCGAGCGTGAGGATCGGCTGCACGCCGAGGATCGTCGCGAGCACGCCCGGCGCGATCCCGCGATCGAGCGCGAGCAGGTAGAAGATCGAATAGCCGCCCATCATCAGCAGGCCGGTCAGCGCGGCCATGCGGCGCTCGCCGCGTGGCGGCAGCCAGCGTCCGCGCATGACGGCCAGCGCGAGCAGCACGAGTGACGCGAGCGCGAATCGCGTGGTGAGAAAGACGAACGCGGATGCGTGATGCAGACCGAGTTCCGCGAAGATCGCGCCGCTGCTCCACAGCAGGACGAAGAGCGACGTCACGCCATGCGCGGCGAGCGCGTGTTTGAACGAAACCATGTGAATCCACCTGTCGAACGGATCGAAACGTTCCATGTCGCGCGTGCGGGAACGCGTCGTGCGCGATCACGCACGAACGGCCCAAACGGGCAAATGGAAAACGGAAACCGAAAGCCGGCTGGTCAGCCGACGTGTGCCGCCGGCGGGGGCGGCGCGGCGCCGACGCGCGGCGGTGCGACAGGAGGAGGGAGGACCGACGGATGCGCGCACGCCTGCGGCCGCGAGTCGAACTGCGGCCGGGATTTTGCGAGAGCGGACGTGAGCGGATGCATCGTGTCGAAATGCGCTTGAACGCGAATGAACGTCAAAGGTAACGCAAGGCGGCCGTGCAGCGCAACCGCTGGCGCACCGGCACCGCCATACGCTATGGCGCCACGACACTACGACATCACGCCGCACGCCGCGCGCCGGTAGCTTCGTGAGTCTCGTTCGAGGTAGGGGGCGCGGCATTGAGGCGCGAGGCCGCGGGCGTGGTTCCGTTCGCTGCGCTCACGCGAAGTCTCCTCGCGACCGGGCAAAGGGCAGACGATAAGCCTGTCGTGCGATTCGCGTGCGCGCCGCGCGTATGGCCGGATTCGGCGGACAGTCACATTCGACAGGGTATGATGGGGGTATCCGCCCGTGCAAGCGCACGCGCGGCGCAGTGGTTGATTGGAGACATTCGACGAATTCGCGGCACTTCGCCTGCTTCTTCTTCTTTTCGCGCTTCGATAAACCGTGAACAATGGGATCACGCGCAACACCCCGACGAGGGCGGCGCGGATCGTGCATTTGCCGGCTCGCCAGCGAGCCGGGTTTCAAGTTTCAAGAGTGGGGAACCATCATGCATGTCGGGTCGATTGTCTGCACTACCCATATCGCAGTGCCGAAGGGCGCGCGCGGCATCGTTCAGCGCGTTCTGGGCGACATGGCCATGGTGACCTGGTACGCGGGCGTGCCGGGCGAGTCGAAGGAACTCAACACCGAGCCGTTCTTTCTCGAGGACCTGATCGACACCGGCGAATCCGTGCTGCCGGCCGGCGCCGCGATCCACTGAGCGCGCGTGCCGCACCGGGCGCTCGTGTTTCGGCGCGGCTGACGGCACAATGCGGGGCATGAAAGACGACACTTCCGCCCCCGCAGCTCCCGCCGGCCCGCCGTTCGCCGGCCTCACGCCCGAGTGCGTGCTCGACGCGCTCGACAGCGTGCTGATGCCGTCCGGGCTGCGCACCGACGGGCGCCTGCTCGCGCTCAACAGCTACGAGAACCGCGTCTACCAGGTCGGCATCGAAGACGGCCCGCCGGTCGTCGCGAAGTTCTACCGGCCCGCGCGCTGGTCGGACGACGCGATCCTGGAAGAACACGCCTTCGTCGCCGAGCTCGCCGCGCGCGAGATTCCGGCGGTGCCCGCGCGCGCGTTCGACGGCCGCACGCTGCATGCGTTCGACGGCTTCCGCTTCTCGATCTTCGAGCGGCGCGGCGGCCGCGCGCCCGATCTCGACCGCAGCGACACGCTCGAATGGCTCGGCCGCTTCATCGGCCGGATTCACGCGGTCGGCGCGACCGAGCCGTATGTCGCGCGTCCGGTGCTCGACATCCGCACGTTCGGCTACGAGCCGCGCGACTACCTGCTCGCGCACGATTTTCTTCCCGACGATGTCCGGCCCGCCTACGAGACGGCGGTGAACCTCGCGCTCGAAGGCGTCGAGGCCGCGTTCGAGCGTGCGGGCGAGATTCGCCTGCTGCGCACGCACGGCGACTGCCATCCGAGCAACGTGTTGTGGACCGACGCAGGCCCGCATTTCGTCGACTTCGACGATAGCCGGATGGCGCCCGCCGTCCAGGATCTGTGGCTGCTGCTGCCGGGCGATCGCGAAGGCGCGTCGCGCGCGCTCGCGGACCTGCTCGCAGGTTATGAGGACTTCTGCGAATTCGAGCCGCGCGAGCTGCATCTGGTCGAAGCGCTGCGCACGCTGCGCTTGATCCACTACGCGGCCTGGCTGGCGCGCCGCTGGGACGATCCGGCGTTTCCGGCCGCGTTCCCGTGGTTCAACACGCATCGCTACTGGGAAGCACGCGTGCTCGAGCTGCGCGAGCAGATCGGCGCGATGCAGGAAGGGCCGCTCTGGCCCGTGTGACGTGCGACGGCGCGCGCGGCAGCGTCGCCGCGCGGCGTTCGCGGGCGGGCCGGCGCGTGTGGCGCGCGGCCCGCATCGCTCAGAACTTCAGCATCATCCTGATGACCGCGGCGAAGCGCTTGCCGTAAGGCGGTGCGATCAGCCCACGGGTATTCAGGCGCGCCTGCGTGAGCACGGGCTTCATCTTCGAGAACGTCACGAAGCCGTCGTAGCCGTGATACGCGCCCATCCCGCTCGCGCCGACGCCGCCGAACGGCAGGCTGCCGCACGCAATGTGCAGCAGTGCGTCGTTCACCGTCACGCCGCCCGAGATCGTTTCGCGCATCACGCGCTCGACCGTGCCGCCATCCTCGTCGAACAGGTACAGCGCGAGCGGCCGCGGCCGCGCGTTCACGTACGCGATCGCCTCGTCGAGCCGCTCGTACGGCACGAGCGGCAGCAACGGCCCGAAGATTTCCTCCTGCATCAGTTGCGACGCGGCCGGCACGTGCGTGACCGCGCACGGCACGAAGCGGCGTGACGCGGGATCGGACTGCGCGTCCGACAGCGGATGCAATTGCGCGCCTGCCGCCTGCGCGTCGGTCGCCAGTTGCTGCAGCCGGGCGTAATGGCGCGGCGACACGATCGTCGTGTAGTCGCCGTTGGTCGACAGGTCCGGATACAGCTTCGCGAAGCGCGCTCGTGCCCGCTCGATGAACGCGGCTTCCATCCCGCGCGGCAGCAGCACGTAGTCGGGCGCGATGCAGGTCTGGCCCGCGTTCAGCGTCTTGCCGCCGATGATCGCGTCGACGGCCGCATCGAAGCGCGCATTCGGACCGACGATCGCCGGAGACTTGCCGCCGAGTTCGAGCGTGACGGGTGTGAGGTTGTCGGCCGCGGCGCGCATCACATGGCGGCCGACGTGCGTCGACCCGGTGAACAGCAGGTGATCGAACGGCAGCGCGCTGAATGCGGCGCCGATCTCCGCATCGCCGTTCACGACCGCGACGTGGTCGCGCGAGAAGGTCTTCCCGATCAGTTGCGCGAACAGCGCCGACGTGCGCGGCGTCAGTTCGGACATCTTGATGATCGCGCGGTTGCCGGCCGCGAGCGCGCAGATCAGCGGCCCGGCCGCGAGCAGGAGCGGATAGTTCCACGGCACGACGATGCCGACCACGCCGAGCGGCTGCGGCAGCACCTTCGCGCGCGCCGGCCGCAGCCACTTGTTCATCGGCTTGCGGATGGGCTTCATCCAGCGCTTGCCGTGCTTGAGCGCATCGTCGATCTCTTCCTTCGCCATCCAGATTTCCGACAGCAGTACTTCCTGCTTCGCGCGATGCCCGAAGTCGGCGCTGATCGCATCGGCGAGCGCATCCGCGTGATCGAGCAGCATCGTGCGCAGCGCGCGCAGGTGCTGCGCGCGGGTGTCCCACTCCGGATACGGCGCGCGCAGGTAGGCCGCGCGCTGGTCGCGCAGCAGCGACGTCAGCGCATCGACCGACGGCGCCGTTTGCGGGGCCAGTTCGGGCAGGTCGTTCTTCATGTCGTCTACTCCAGTTGGGCGTGGCACGTCGGCCAGCAGTCAGGCCGCACGTACCCGCTCGGCGAGCGTGGTGGGGCGGGTCGGGATGGCGCGCGTCGCGCGGCACGGGGCCGGATGCAATGCACGGTCGAAAACAGGGTGCAACGTGCGGCAAGCGTCGTATCCGCGCGACGGTATTCGTGTTCGAAAACGGGATTGCTCGGGGTGCGCGTGCGGCTCGCTGCGACTTCCGAATGGTGCGCGATCGCGAATTGCCGATGCTTGCCGGCGCACCGAAGCGGCATGACGCGATGCGCGCGACGATGCATGAATCGGCAGGTCGAGCCGCGCATGCGACGCGCCGTTCAAACGGTCGGCGATACGCGGCGTCGTTCGATTTCGACCGGCCGCGCGCACGGTGTTGCACGTCACCGCCAAGGCATCCGTTTGAAATGAAATGCGGGCCGCGCGCGGTGCGTCCGGACAACCCGGTCGGCACGCGGCCTGCAGAACGTCGCGCTGCATCGTCGTCTCCCCAGTTTCGCGACGGCGCGGCTTCTGGCGGCCGCTGCATCGCGTCGAATTCATCGATACATCTTAAATTTAGTTCACGCGGGCGTTTAGAGGAATCGCTCTTGAATCGGCGTGCCGCGCGCGCGACGGCCATTCCTACAATGCCCGAACATTACAAGCGGGAGCCGGGCCGCGCCGGGCGCCGTTCATGACACGAAGGAGACGTGACATGCAATACGACTACATCATCGTCGGCGGAGGATCGGGCGGGTCGAGCCTCGCGAGCCGCCTCGCCGATGCATGCCCCGACGCGACGATCGCGTTGATCGAGACCGGTTCGCACACGGCGCGCAACCTGCTCGTCAACATGCCGGTGGGGATCGCGGCGCTCGTGCCGTTCAAGCTCGGCACGAACTACGGCTACGAGACGGTGCCGCAGCCGGGCCTCGGCGGCCGCCGCGGCTACCAGCCGCGCGGACGCGGGATGGGCGGCTCGAGCGCGATCAACGCGATGATCTACACGCGCGGCCATCCGGGCGACTACGACGAGTGGGCACAACTCGGTGCGACGGGCTGGGGCTGGCAGGACGTGCTGCCGTATTTCCGCCGCGCGGAAGGCAACGCGCGCGGCGCCGACGCCTGGCACGGCGCGGACGGGCCGCTGACGGTGTCCGATCTGCGCTTTCGCAATCCGTTCTCCGAACGATTCATCCAGGCCGCGCACGCGGCCGGTTATCCGCTCAACGACGACTTCAACGGCGCGACGCAGGAAGGCGTCGGCTTCTATCAGGTCACGCATCGCGACGGCTCGCGCTGCAGCGTTGCACGTGCGTACATCTACGACCGTGACCGGCCGAACCTGCATGTGATCACCGATGCGACGGTGCTGCGCGTGGGCTTCGACGGCAGGCGCGCGGTCGGTGTGGTGGTGTCGCGCGACGGACGCGTCGAGACGCTCGGCGCGCGCGCGGAAGTGATCCTGTCGGCCGGCGCGTTCAATTCGCCGCAACTGCTGATGTGCTCGGGGATCGGGCCGGCGGAACAACTGCGCCGGCACGGGATCGCGGTCGTGCAGGACGCACCGGATGTCGGCACCAACCTGATCGACCATATCGACTTCATCATCAACACGCGCGTGAATTCGTCGGAGCTGGTCGGCATCTGCCTGCGCGGGATCGCGAAGATGGCGCCGGCGCTCGCGCGCTATTTCTCGAGCCGCACGGGGATGATGACGAGCAACGTCGCGGAGGCCGGCGGCTTCATCAAGAGCGATCCGTCGCTCGATCGTCCGGACCTGCAACTGCATTTCTGCACGGCGCTCGTCGACGATCACAACCGCAAGATGCACTGGGGCTTCGGTTATTCGCTGCACGTGTGCGCGCTGCGCCCGTTCAGCCGCGGCACGGTCGCGCTCGCGAGCGGCGATGCGCGCGACGCGCCGCTGATCGATCCGCGTTTCTTCAGCGATACGCGCGATCTCGACCTGCTCGTGCGCGGTGCGCAGGCGATGCGCCGGATCCTGTCGCAGGCGCCGCTCGCGTCGCAGGGCGGGCGCGAGTTGTACACGCGCGCGGGCCAGAGCGAAGCCGAGCTGCGCGCGACGATCGTCGCGCACGCCGACACGATCTATCACCCGGTCGGCACCTGCCGGATGGGCTCGGATGCGCGCGCGGTCGTGGATCCGCAACTGCGCGTGCGGGGTGTCGAAAGGCTGCGGGTGGTGGATGCGTCGGTGATGCCGACGCTGATCGGCGGGAACACGAATGCGCCGTCGGTGATGATCGGCGAACGCGCGGCGGACTTCATCGTCGCGGCGCGCCGGGGCAGCGTGCCGCGCGGCGAGGCGGCCGCGGCCGCGCACGGCCGCTGAGCGGCACATACTCGCACGTACCGGCACATACCGGCACGCGAGCGACGCGATGCTCAGGCGAACGTATCGACGAGGCCCGCGCGGCTCACGGTGGCGGCGGCCGATGCGGATTGCGCGGCGTCGACCGGTGCGTCGACGGCTGACGATCCGGCGCGCGCGCGCGGCGACGACCGGCCGCCGGCGAAGCTTTGCTGCGGGTTCTGCTGCTGCGACGCGAAGCCGCCGTCGCTGACCGTCGCGCTGCCCAGGCCGAGCCCGCCCGCTTCCATCGCCTCGCGCAACTTCGGCAGCGCGGCTTCCACCGCGTCACGCACCTGCGCGTGCTGCGATACGAACAGTGCATGCGCGTGGTTGTCCGCGACGCGCAGCACGACCTGCAGCGGGCCGAGGTCCGGCGGGTTCAGCGTCAGCTCGGCGCTCTGCTGGTGCGCATTCGACAGGAACACGACCTTCTGGCTCAGCGCATCCGTCCAGTCGGCGGTGCCGACGTGCGGGGCCAGCACGTGCGGATTGGCCGCGGCGATCGTGCTTGCGGCGGGCGATGCCTGGAGGTTCGCCTGGGCGGCTGCCGCAGCCGTGGCGGCGGCAGCGACCGTTGCGTCGGCGGCCGGGCTGGCGGTTTCTTCGGCGGCCGCGAATGCATGTTGCGCGGCGGGTTGGGCCGTTGCGCCGGCCTGCAGCGGTGCGGCGGCCTGCGTGGCGGGCTGCTGTGTCGCGGGCGCGCCTTTGGCGTCGGCGAGCGCGCGGTCGAAGGTCGGGACCTTCGGCGTCAGCGGGGCGGCGGCCGAGGCCGACGTCGTCGCTGCCGGTGCCGGCGCTGCGGTCGCCGCCGCGCCCGTCGCGGGCATCGCGATCGCGCCCGCACCGCCGGTCAGCTTCGCCAGCGCGGCCTGCAGCGCGTCGCGACCCGACGCGGGGGCAGCCGGCTCGGCGGCCGCATCCTTGCCGGCATGATTCGGCAGCGCGGCCGTGGCGTCGGGCTGGCCGGACACGGCCGTCGTCTGCGCGGCGGCAGCGGTGCTGTCGGCATCGGCCGGCGCCGCGTCGTTCGTGCGAGCCAGCAGTTGCGCCTGCACGGCGGCGGCCGCAGCGAGTGCGGCGGCGTCGGGATTGGGCGTCGCGTTCGCATCGTCGATCGGCTTGTCGTCGCCCGTGCCGTACGGCTTGGTGCCGGCGGCCGGCGTCGCCGACACCTGTTTCGTCGCGGCGTCCGGCATGCCGGCATTCGTCGCGTCGTGCCGCGTGTCGACGCTTTGCTTCAGCGTCTGTGCGAACGGCACGGCGGCCGGGCTGGCGGCGGCATCGTTGCCGGCGGCGGCCGACGAACCCGCGTCGCGGACGGCCTTGAGTGCGGTGCCGGCGGTGTCGAGCAGCGCGCCGAGCAGGGGCAGGGGAGGCATGACGATTCTCTCGTTCGAAAGCGGTGAGCGGCTATGCCGAGCGGGCGGCGTCGGCCCGCATGCGCAGGATCTTCGCGGCGTGTTCGTCGGCGTCGCGCTGTTCGCGCTTCGCGGTACGCTGCGCTTCCTGCGCGACGCCGCGCGCCTGCAGGATTTCGTATGAGCCGACGGTGCGTTTCTTCTGTTGCCAGTTCGGGCGCGCCTCGTCGATGCGGCGTTCAGCTGCGGCCAGCACGTTGCGCTGCTGCGCGATCGCAGCGTCGAGCGTGTCGATGAACGCCTGGAAATTGCGCCAGTTGCCGGCCGGCATCCCGCTCTGCGCGGACTGCGCGAAGCGTGCGTGGTATTCGTCGCGATAGCGCAGCAGCGCATCGAGCTGCTCGGCGGCAGCGGTGCGGTCGCGCTGCGCGGTGCCGAGCTGCTTCGCGGCCGTATCGAGATCTTCCTGCGCGCGGTCGAGCAGCAGTTGAAGGGGAAAGCCGTGTGCCATCGGGATCAGCCTCCGTGTACGTCGAACAGCGCATCGAGCGCGGCGAGGCTCGATTCGAACGGTGCGCATTCGCGAAAGCCCTGCTGCAGGAACGATTCGATGCGCGGGTAGAGCGCGATCGCGCGGTCGAGCTGCGCGTCGCGGCCGGGCGCATAGGCGCCGACCGCGATCAGGTCGCGATTGCGCTGGTAGCGCGACAGCATCTGCTTGAACTGCCGAACGCGGTCGAGATGCGGTTCGTCGATCAGCGCGGTCATCGCGCGGCTGATCGACGCCTCGATGTCGATCGCCGGATAGTGGCCGGCCTCGGCGAGCGCGCGCGACAGCACGACGTGGCCATCGAGGATCGCGCGCGCCGAGTCGGCGATCGGGTCCTGCTGGTCGTCGCCTTCGGTCAGCACCGTGTAGAACGCGGTGATCGAGCCGCCGCCTTCGGGCCCGTTGCCGGTGCGCTCGACGAGCGCGGGCAGCTTCGCGAACACCGACGGCGGATAACCCTTGGTCGCGGGCGGCTCGCCGATCGCGAGCGCGATCTCGCGCTGCGCCATCGCGTAGCGCGTCAGCGAATCCATCAGCAGCAGCACGTGCTTGCCCTGGTCGCGGAAATACTCGGCGAGCGACGTCGCGTAGGCGGCGCCCTGCATCCGCAGCAGCGGCGACACGTCGGCCGGCGCCGCGACGACGACCGAGCGCGCGAGCCCGTCCTCGCCGAGGATCTGTTCGATGAATTCCTTCACTTCGCGGCCGCGTTCACCGATCAGCCCGATCACGATCACTTCCGCGCTGGTGTAGCGCGCCATCGTGCCGAGCAGCACCGACTTGCCGACGCCGGAGCCGGCGAACAGGCCCATCCGCTGCCCGCGGCCGACGGTGAGCAGGCCGTTGATCGCGCGCACGCCGACGTCGAGTACGTGGTGGATCGGCTCGCGATCGAGCGGGTTGATCGACGGCGCCGACAGCGGCGCATCGACCTTCGACCCGAGCGGGCCGAGGCCGTCGAGCGGGCGGCCCGACGCGTCGACGACGCGCCCGAGCATTTCCCAGCCGACCGGCAGCCGCTTGGCGCCCGCGAGCGGATCGGCGACGGGCGCGGCCTCCAGCGGCCATACGCGCGCGCCGGGCAGGACGCCGGCGACGTCGGTGGTCGGCATCAGGAACAGGCGATCGCCGGAGAACCCGACGACTTCCGCTTCCGCGTGCGGCAGCGTGCTGCCGGGCGGCAATTCGATCGTGCATTCGGCGCCGACCGACAGGCGCAGCCCGATCGCCTCGAGCACGAGGCCCGCGGCGCGCGTGAGGCGCCCGCACGGCCGCAGCGGCAGCGCGCGGTGGCTGCGTGTCGCGAGCCCGTTCAGGTGCGTGCGCCAGTGCGCGAGATGCGGATTGTGCGGCGCGCGCGGCGTGTCGCAGGCGGCATCCGTCGCGTGTGCCGGCGCGTCGTGCGCGGTGTCGTGCGGACCGTCGGGGCCGAACGACGCGAGCGCGAGTTCGCGCTCGAGCGGCGTCATTCCGTCGTGCAGGATCGATTCGGGCGTGGGCGTCACCATGCGCTCACCTTGCCGATCGCGGCGGCGACGCGCTGCCAGCGGGTGGGCAGCGTCGCGTCGACCTCGCCCGTCGCGGCGTGCGCGCGGCAGCCGCCGCGCTCGATCGACGCGTCGGTGCGCACGTTCCAGCCGAGCGTATCGAGTTCGTCCTGCAGATAGGCTTCGACGACGGGCAGGTCGGCCGGATTCACCGCGAGATGCGGCGCGCCGGACAGCGCCGGTTCGGCGGCGAGCACGTCGCGCACCGCCGCGACGAGCGCGGCCGGATCGTGCTTCACGTGCTGGCGCACGACCTGCTGCGCGATGTCGAGCGCGAGCTGCGCGAGGTCGGACGCGAGATCGTGCTCGATGCTCGACACGGCTTCGCGGAACGACGCGGCGAGCGCCGCGAGCTGCGCGGCCTGTTTGCGGGCTTCGGCCTGGCCGGCTTCGAAACCCTGCTCGCGGCCCTGGTCGAAACCGGCCTGATAACCCAGCGCCTGGCCTTCGACGTGACCGGCCGCATGGCCTTCGGCATGCGCGGCGTCGCGCACGCGCTGCAGGTCCGCGGCGAGCGCGGCGGCGGCCGCTGCGGCAGCGTCGGGCGGCGGCGGGGGCGGCGGCGGATCGAACGACGCCATCTCCCACCGCTGGTACGCGGTGAGGGTGCCGGCGGGCTCGCGCGCGGAATCAGACATACGCGTCTTCCGCCTTGCCGCCGATCACGACCTGGCCGCTTTCGGCGAGATTGCGGACGATTTGCAGGATGCGGCGCTGCTGCGTCTCGACTTCGGACACGCGCACCGGGCCGCGCGCGTCGAGATCCTCGGCGAGCAGTTCGGCCGCGCGTTGCGACATGTTCGCGAGGAACTTCTGGCGCAGCGCGGGCGGCGCGCCCTTCAGCGCGATGATCAGCGTTTCCGACTCGACTTCCTTCAGCACCATCTGGATCGCGCGATCCTCGAGGTCGAGCAGGTTCTCGAACACGAACATCTGGTCGATGATCTTCTGCGCGAGCTCCGCGTCGTACTGGCGCACGCTTTCGAGCACGCCTTCCTCATGATTGCTCGTCATGAAGTTCAGGATCTCGGCCGCGGTGCGGATGCCGCCCATCGGGCTGCGCTTCAGGTTGTCGCTGCCGGACAGCAGGCCGGTCAGCACGTCGTCGAGCTCGCGCAGCGCGGCCGGCTGGATGCCGTCGAGCGTCGCGATCCGCAGCAGCACGTCGTTGCGCAGCCGCTCGGTGAAGCACGATGCGATCTCGGACGCCTGGTCGCGGTCGAGGTGCACGAGGATGGTCGCGATGATCTGCGGATGCTCGTTCTTGATCAGTTCGGCCACCGCGCCCGAGTCCATCCACTTCAGGCCCTCGATGCCGCTCGTGTCGCTGCCCTGCAGGATCCGGTCGATCAGCACGCCGGCCTTGTCCTCGCCGAGCGCCTTGGTCAGCACCGAGCGGATGTAATCGCTCGAATCGAGCGACAGCGCGGTGTGCTGCTCGGCTTCCCTCGCGAACTCCTGCAGCACGTCCTCGACCTGCTCGCGCGTGACGTTCTTCAGCGCGGCCATCGCGGCGCCGATCTTCTGCACCTCGCGCGGCGCGAGGAACTTGAATACTTCAGCGGCCTCTTCCTCGCCGATCGACATCAGCAGCAGCGCGCTCTTGGTCAGGCCTTCAGCGTTCATCGGACACCCAGTTCTTCACGACGGTGGCGACGATCTTCGGATCCTGGCGGGCGATCGTGCGCGCGTAGTCGAGGTTGCGTTCGTAGCGGTTCTTTTCGTTCTCGAAGCCGAGCAGCAGCGCATCGGGCTCGTCGGCCTTGTCCGGGGCGGGCAGGCCGTCGAGCACGACCGCATCCTCCGGCGCCGCGAGCGCCGGCGCGGCCGGCTCGGGCGGCGGGAACGCGCGGCGCATCGCCGGGCGCACGAACATGAAATAGAGCGCCGCCGCGGCCGCCGCGATGCCGAGCCACTTCGCGGCTTCCTTCGCCATCGCGATCATGTCCGGCTGGCGCCACCACGGCAGGTCGGCGTACGGATCGCTCGCGGTCGAGAACGCGCTGTTCACGACGTTCACCGAGTCGCCGCGCTTCTCGTCGTAGCCCATCGCGTCCTTCACGAGCTGCTCGATCTGGGCGAGCTTCGCGGGTGGCAGCGGCTGCATCGTCACGTGGCCCTTCGCGTCGGCCACCGGCTGGTAATTGACGACGACGGCGACCGACAGCCGCTTCACGTTGCCCATCGGCTGCTCGACGTGGCGGATCGTCTTGTCGAGTTCGTAGTTGGTCGTCTGGTCCTTGCGGTCGCTGACGGGCGTCGACTGCGGCCCGCTCTGGCCGTTGCCGGCGACGATCGGCGCGGAGGCCGGCTGCGGCGGCGTGTTCGACAGCGCGCCCGGCACGCCCGAGGCGCCGCCCTGCGCGAGTTCGGTGGCCGTGCTGGTCTGCTGGCTGCGGATCGCGGTCTGCTGCGGCGAGGCGTTCGGGCCGTAGCTTTCCGAGGTCTGCTCGAGCCTGGAGAAATCGACGTCCGCGCTGACCTGCGAGCGCGCGTTGCCGGCGCCGAAGATCGGCGCGAGGATCGCGTCGATGCGCTTCTGCGTGTTGCGCTCGACCTGCTGCACGTACTTGAGCTGGCTCGCGTCGAGGCCGGAGGCCGACGCCGTCTGGGTCAGCAGGTTGCCGTCCTGGTCGACGATCGTCACGTTCTTGGCCGGCATGTCGGGCACGCCGGACGACACCATCCGCGTGATCGCCTGGACCTGGCCCTCGTCGAGCACGCGGCCCGGGTAGAGGTCGACGAACACCGACGCGCTCGGCGCTTCCTTGTCGCGCACGAACACCGACGGCTTCGGGATCGCGAGATGCACGCGCGCCGTTTTCACCGCGTTGATCGACTCGATCGTGCGCTGCAGCTCGCCTTCGAGCGCGCGCTGGTAGTTCACCTGCTCCGCGAACTGGCTGATGCCGAATTTCTGGTTGTCCATCAGCTCGAAGCCGACCGAGCCGCCCTTGGGCAGGCCCATCGCGGCGAGCTTCAGGCGCGTTTCGTGCACCTGGTTCGACGGCACCAGGATCGCGCCGCCCGCGTCGGCGAACTTGTAGGGAACGTTTGCCTGCTGGAGCGCGGTGATGATCGCGCCGCCGTCGCGGTCCGACAGGTTGCTGTACAGCACGCGATAGTCGGGCGCGCGGCTCCACAGCACGAGCGCGGTGATCGCGGCGACGGCGAACGCGACCGCGATCACGAACGGCAGCTTCGGGTTGCCCTTCATCCGCGAGATGCCGGGGATGCGTTCCGCGAAGCCGCCGAACCCGAAGTCCGCGCCGGCGCCGCCTGCTCCCGGCAACGCGGCGGCCGCGGTGGCGCCTGGCACCGGGCTGGCGAGGCCCGTGCGGGCGTCGGGGTTGATCAGCGAGTTGGCCTGCGAATCCATGCGTGGAGTTTCTCCGGAGCGGGACGACTGAGCCGCTCGGACGAGCGGACGGACAATGACACGATGCGATTATCGGGACCCGGGCGCGACTCCGATCGACCGAAAAGAGCGGGGTTTCCCCCGTACTTTCGCGGCTTTGGCGCGCGCCGCGCTGCTATCCTTTTTCGCGATCCGGCATGGTGCGCGTCGTACGGCGCCGTCGGAAACGCCCGGTGTGCCCGGGTCTCATCTCTTACAGGTCTGGGGACAACATGGCTGCCAACGTCAGCGGAATCGGTTCGGTGTTGCAACAGATGCAGGCGATGGCCGCGCAGGCGAGCGGCGGCGTCGGGAGCCCGGCGGCAGCGCTCGCCGGCTCGGGCGCCGCGACGGCCGGCACGTTCGCGAGCGCGATGAAGGCGTCGCTCGACAAGATCAGCGGCGACCAGCAGCACGCGCTCGGCGAGGCGCACGCGTTCGAGGTCGGCGCGGCGAACGTGTCGCTGAACGACGTGATGGTCGACATGCAGAAGGCCAACATCGGTTTCCAGTTCGGGCTCCAGGTCCGCAACAAGCTCGTGAGCGCGTACAACGACATCATGCAGATGTCGGTCTGACCCGCCGGCAACCGGCGACGGGCATCCGGCGACGGGCTTCCCGGGGCAGCCGCCCAGGGGAGCAGCCTGCCTGCCGCGCCGGCGGCCCGCGCACCTAAAGCTTTCCAATTCCGTTCCGATAACTCTGGAACGAGGCCGCGTCGTGCATCGCAAGGCGGCGGCCACCGCATAGCCAACGCATCACAAGGAGAAGCGCATGTTTTCCCCAGGACACGCTGGAGCCAGTGCGTACGCGCGTGTCGGCGTCGAGACGGGGGTGATGGGCGCCTCCCCGCACCGGCTGATCGCGATGCTGTATCAGGGCGCGCGGCAGGCCATCGCGCTCGCGCGCATGCATTTGCAGCAGGGCAACGTGTCCGCACGCGGCGAAGCGATCGGCAAGGCGATCGGGATCGTCGAGAACGGCCTGCAGGTGTCGCTGAATCGCGACGCGGGCGGCCAGATCGCCGAGCGCCTCGACGCGCTGTACACCTATATCGGCCGGCGCCTGCTGGAAGCCAACATGCACGCGAGCGACGCGATGCTGGTCGAGGTCGACGGGCTGCTCGCGACGCTCGAGGAAGCATGGACGGGCATCGCTCCGGAAGTCGCGCGCATGGCCGCGCAACAGGCGGCGGGCGCGGCGCGATGAATCTCAAGGCCGAATACTTCGCTCGCTACGAGGCGCTCGCGGCCGTGTCGGGCCGCATGCTGTGCGCGGCGCGCGGCGCGGACTGGCGCGCGCTGCCGGAGTTGCAGGCCGAATTCCTGAGGCTCGTCGACGGGTTGAAGGCGGCCGCTCCGGGTGTCGCGCTCGACGAAGCGGACCTCGGCCGCAAGCTCGCGCTGATCCGCCGCATCCTCGCCGACGACGCCGCGATCCGCGATCTCGCGAGCCCGGAAGTCGCGCGGTTGTCCGCGCTGTTCGAGGCGCGGCGCTCGACCGAGGTATTGACCGATCTCTACCGCGCTCGCGGATAGTGCCCGTTTGCCGGGGCGGCGGTAGCCGCGTGCCCGGCATCGCAACGATGTGGCTGAGGTGAGCAGGCTTCGATCATGACCGGTATCGACTCCGTTGCGGCCGCCCTGCTGGCGAGCCGCCTCGACAGCCTGCTGGCCGGCACCGTGACGGCGCCCGCCGGCGGCGGCGCGACCGCGCAAGTCGGCACGCCGGGTGCCGGCGCGTCGTCGCCGCCCGCGACGGGGGCCACGCCGGCCGCGCCGCCGGCGTCCGCGCAGACGGCGTTATCCGATGTCGCGCTCGTGCTCGATGCGATCTCGCGCTCGGGCGGTGTCGCGACGCCCGTGATCGTCGGGCGCACGCCGCTGCTGGCCGACCCTTCCGTGCTGCTGGGCGGCGCGGCGACCGCGCCGCCGGTCGGGCAGAGCGCCTCCGATCCGGCCGCTTCGGCCGCCGCTTCTTCCACTGCTTCCTACACCGCTTCTTCCAGCACTTCTTCAACCGCGTCGCCCGCGTCCGACGTCGCGGCCACGCGGGCTGCGGCTGCCGCACCGCCCGTCGCGGCGCTGCGCGCGGCGCTCGCGCAGGCCGTGAGCGAAAGCGGCCTCTTCTACGAATCCCATCTCGCGCAGTGGCTGGCCGGCCAGCGCCCGCTCGCCGCGCTGATGCGCGAACCGCAGGCGCGCCTCACGACCGTGCCGGTGCAGCCCGCCCCGGATGCCGCGCAGCACGATGCGCCCGATGTGCTCGACGAACTGCTCGCGCCGCGTCTGCCGTTGCCGGCGGCCGCGCCGCGATTCGCCATGCAACCGGGCGCGCCCGCGCCGAGCGGTGCAGTGCCGCACGAGCCTGTGCAGAACGCCCAGCTGGTCGCCCGGCCGGGTACCGCGTCGGGCACGGCCGCGCTGACCGACCCGCTCGGCGACCATCCCGACCCGCGCTGGACGCCGGCGCGCGCCGAACTGGCCGCCGCGTCGGCCGATCCGCAGGCGCAGGCATCGGCTCCCGTGCATCCGGCCGCCGTGCCGATCGTCCGGCAGCAGCTCGACGCACTCGCGACGGACCAGTTTCGCTGGGCGGGCGAGGCATGGCCCGGCGCGCGGCTCGACTGGACGATCGAGCCCGACGAGCCGGGCGGCCGCGCGTCGCGCGGCGGCGACGACACGGGGGACGGGATCGCCTGGCGCACCCGGCTGACGCTCACGTTGCCGTCGCTCGGCACGGTCGACGCGGAGCTGGTGTTGAACGGCAAGCAGCTCGTCGCGCGGCTGCGCGCGAATTCGGCCGGCGCCGACCGGCTCACGCGAAACGAGGCGGCGTTGCGGCAACGGTTCGAGGGATCGGGCCTGCAGCTCGGCGGACTGTCGATCCGCGCGGTCGGCGACGAGCCGGACGGCTTCGATCCGCTCGTCGCGCAGGCCGCCGCTGCCGCGTATGCGCGCAGTGCGGCTGGCGGCATGCCGGGCGCCGACGACGAGGTGCCGCGATGAGCATGACGTCGCGCAAGCGCGCGGCCGCGCTCGTCTACGATCCGAAAGGCGGCGATGCCGCGCCGCGCGTGGTCGCGAAGGGGTATGGCCTGCTCGCCGAGATGATCGTCGCGCGTGCCCGTGATGCGGGGCTGTACGTGCATACCGCGCCGGAGATGGTGTCGCTGCTGATGCAGGTCGACCTCGACGACCGGATTCCGCCGCAGCTTTACCACGCCGTCGCGGATCTGCTCGCGTGGCTGTATGCGCTCGATCGCACCGAGCCCGAACCGGATGACGCCGCGCCGCGCTTTCCGTTGCCGCCGCTGCGCCGCTGAGTCGCTGAGTCCGCGTCCACGCCTCCCCCCGGGTTTTCTTGCGAAATGCTGTCCGGGTCTTTCGCGATCATTTCGTCGGCATTTTTCGTCTATTGACCGGAATCTGTGCGCGATCTGTATGCTTTTTCGGTTATCTCTGGACTTTCTCGCCCGCTCCGGCGTGTGCCGGCGGATTGAGCGGTCGCGTCATTTGTGTAATGATATCCATTCTCATTTTCATGCTGTCCTGGCGGCGTACGTTTTCCGTGCGCCGCCCGTTGCTTTGAACGAATGGATACTCTCGCGTGAACGCGCCCGAAACTATCGCCCCCCCGCAGGCCGGCAGGCCCCCCGCGGGCGTTACCGTGCTCCATCCGGCCGCACGGCCCCTGAGCGACGCCGAACTGGCGGTGCGCCGCCAGCGCTCGCGCCGCGCGACCTTCATCAAATGGCTGCGCAAGGTGCATGGCTGGATCGGACTGTGGGGCGCGGTGCTCGGATTGCTGTTCGGCGTGACGGGCGTACTGCTGAACCACCGTGCGCCGCCGCTGAAGATCCCGACCGGGGAACCGCAGGTCGAGCAGATGCAGATCGCGCTGCCGGACCCGGTGCCGAAGTCGCCCGCCGCGATGACGAAGTGGCTCCAGCAGGAACTGCACTTCGACGGCCGGCCGGGCCGCGTGCGCAAGGAGCCTGCGCAGCCGGTCACCTGGGGCGACAAGCGCGTGATGCAGCCCGAGCACTGGCAGATGGGCCTGTTCGGTCCGCACCAGAACCTGCAGGCGGAATACTGGGTCGGCAACGGCTACGTGTCGGTGAAGCGCACCGGCAACACGTTCCTGACGACGCTGAACAACCTGCATCGCGGCGTCGGCATGAATCTCGGCTGGGTGCTGCTGATGGACACGATCGCGGGTTCGCTGATCCTGCTATCGCTGACGGGCGTGCTGCTGTGGACGGAGCTGAACAAGCGCCGCACGGTCGGCGTGGTGCTGGTGGCCGGCTCGGTCGCTGCGGCGCTCGCGGCGGGACTCGCCTGACGTCGGCATCGACGCGCGCCGGTTTTCGCCGACGCATGACGGCCATCCGGCGCGGCCTTGCACCGCAGCGACGGCGTCAAGAAAACGCCGGGCCGCCCCAGGTTTTCCGTCCCGAAGGAAGTCTCCTTGGGGGGCTGGCGCGAAGCGACCGGTTTGGAGGGGGCCTCAGAGGCCGCAGGCCGCGCCGCCGTTTGCCGCGATTTCGCGGGCGGCCTTCGCGCCCTCGACCTGCAGGATCGTCGGCAGCGACACGTTGTTCTTCGCGGCCGTCACTTCGGCGAGGATCGAGATCGCGATTTCGGGCGGCGTGCGGCTGCCGATGTAGATGCCGGCCGGCCCGTGCAGCCGCGCAAGTTCCGCCTCGCTCAGGTCGAATTCGAGCAGCCGCTCGCGCCGCGCCGCATTGTTGCGTCGCGAGCCGAGCGCGCCCACGTAGAACGCGGGCGTCTTCAACGCCTCCATCAGCGCGAGATCGTCGAGCTTCGGGTCGTGCGTGAGCGCGATCACGGCCGAACGCGCGTCGAGCTTCATGTCGAGCACCGTGTCGTCGGGCATCGTGTGCACGACGCGCGTGCCCGGCACATCCCACGCATCCGTGTATTCCTCGCGCGGATCGCAAACCGTCACCTGATAGTCGAGGCCGACCGCGATCTGGCACAGATAGCGCGACAATTGCCCGGCGCCGATCACGAGCATCCGGTAGCGCGGCCCGTGGATCGTCACGAGCCGCTCGCCGTCGAACGCGAGCCCGTCGGTCGCCTGCGCGGGTGACAGCGACGCGCGCCCGGTCGCGAGCGTCATCGTGCGCGTGACGAGGCGGCCGGCTTCGACTTCCGCGCACAACGCGGCGATCCCGCTGTCGCGCGTGAGCGGCTCCAGCACGAGCTGGATCGTGCCGCCGCAGGGCAGCCCGAAGCGGTGCGCTTCCTCGGCCGTCACGCCGTACTTGACGGCTTCCGGGCGCGCGTCGGCCGCGATCCCGCTCGCATGCACGCGGGCGATCAGGTCGTCCTCGATGCATCCGCCGGACACGGAGCCGACCACGAGCCCGTCCTCGCGCACCGCGAGCATCGCGCCTTCGGGGCGCGGCGACGAGCCCCACGTCTTCACGACCGTCACGAGCAGCACGCGGCGCCCTTCGTCGAGCCAGCGCGCGCTGGATTTCAGTACATCGAGATCGACGCTTTCCATCATCCTGTTCCTGTTGCCGGACGGCCCGCCGGGCCGGGCCGTCGTTCGATGGCGGGATTATGAACCGGCCGGCGCGCGCGTGCCGGCAGCGTGCAGATCGTGGCGGCAAATCCGGACGATCGGGCAAGAAATCGCGACGATCGGGCAGCGATCGTGCGCGGGCGGGGCGAAGCGGCGCATGTCGCGCCGCCCGCGCGGGTGCGCCTGTGGCGAGGACGATTCGGGCGGGAGACGATTCAGGCGGGAGGGAGCGGGGCGCACGGGGCCGGTGCCGGCCCGGCGTGGCGTCGTACCGCTACACGCTGGGTGCTGCGCGCGGTGTGCGCGCGCAGCGGCGGCGGTCAATGCGCGTCGTGGTGACCGTGCGCGAGCTTCGAGTGGCGCCGCGAATACAGGAAGTAGATCACGAGGCCGATCACGAGCCAGATGCCGAACGCGGCCCACGTGACGGGCTGCAGGTTCAGCATCAGGAACAGGCACGCGCCGACCGCGAGGATCGGCACCACCGGCACGCCCGGGCAACGGAACGCGCGCGGCAGTTCCGGGTGCGTGCGGCGCAGCACCAGCACCGCGATCGACACCATCGAGAACGCGGCGAGCGTGCCGATGTTGATCAGCTCGGCGAGCACGTTGAGCGGCACGAGCGCGGCGATCAGCCCGAAGAACAGGCCGACGAGCCAGGTCGTCAGGAACGGCGTCGCGTAGCGCGGATGCACGCGCGACAGCGTCGCCGGCAGCAGCCCGTCGCGCGACATCGCGAAGATGATCCGCGTCTGGCCGTAGCTCATCACGAGGATCACGGTCAGCATGCCGAGCACCGCGCCGAGGTCGATGAAGCCCGCGACCCACTTCTCGCCGGCGATCTGCAGCGCATACGAGATCGGGTGCGACACGTTCGCGTACTGCGCCGACGGCACGATGCCGGTCGCGACCGCCGCGACCGTCACGTACAGCACCGCGCACACCGCGAGCGACGCGATGATGCCGATCGGCAGGTCGCGCTTCGGGTTCTTCACTTCCTCGGCCGCCGACGACACCGCGTCGAAGCCGATGAACGCGAAGAACATCACGGCCGCGGCGCCGAACACGCCGTTCCAGCCGTGCGGCATGAACGGCTTCCAGTTCGCGGGCGTCACGTGGAACACGCCGACCGCGATCACGAGCAGCACAACCGACACCTTGATGAACACCATGATGTTGTTGATGCGGGTCGACTCGCGGATGCCGATCGACAGCAGCGTCGTGATCACCAGCATCACGAGGAATGCCGGCAGGTTGAACCACGTGACGACGCCCGGAATCGCGCCGGGTGCGGCCGTCAGCACGGTCGGCAGCGAGAGCCCGAAGCCCTGCAGCAGCGACTGCAGGTAGCCCGACCAGCCGACCGACACGGCCGACGCCGCGAGGCCGTATTCGAGCATCAGGTCCCAGCCGATGATCCAGGCGACGAGCTCGCCGAGCGTCGCGTACGAATACGTGTAGATCGAGCCCGCGACCGGAATCGTCGACGCGAATTCGGCGTACGACAGCGCCGCGAGGCCGCATGCGATCGCGGCGATCACGAACGACAGCATCAGCGCTGGGCCGGCCTGCACGGCGCCCGTGCCGGTCAGCACGAAGATGCCGGTGCCGATGATCGCGCCGATGCCGAGGAAGGTGAGGTCGATTGCGCCGAGCGCTTTCTTGAGCCCGGCGCCGTGCGCGCCGGCGATCATGCGATCGACGTTTTTCTTGCGGAAGAGGGACATTGCGGATGTGTCTCCGGCGCGCGCGAGCGCGGCGGCGCCGAGTGAGTGAAAACCCGCAATTTTAGCCGATTTGGCGTGAAAGACCCGCTGCGGCGCAGCGGCGTGCTCCGGAATCGCCCGACAAAACAAGCGCTTGCGCGCAGCATTCGGCGGCCGGCGCCGGCGCGGCGCAGGCCGGCGCGGTGAACGGCGCGATTCCGGTGAATCCGGCGGATCAGGCGCCCGACGCGGGCGTCATCTCGACGAGCCGGTTGCTCATCACGTAGAACGTCAGTTCCGCGTTGTTCGACAGCCGCATCTTCTCGAGCAGCCGCGACCGGTACACGCTGACCGTCTTCACCGACAGCGACAGCGTGTTCGCGATGTCGGTGAGGCGCTTGCCCGACGCGAGCATGCAGAGCGTCTGGTATTCGCGGTCGGACAGCTTCTCGTGCGGCAGCGGTTCGTTCTCGAACGACACGTATTCGGCGAGCGCCTCGGCCATCGCCGGGCTCACGTACTTGCGGCCGGCCGCGACCTGCTGGATCGCGCCGATCATCTGCGCGGCATTCACCGTCTTCGACAGGTAGCCGGAGGCGCCGGCCTTCAGCGCGCGCACCGCGTACTGATCCTCGCGGTACATCGAGAACATCAGCACCGGCGCGCCCGGCAGCTTGCGCTTGATGCGCTTGAGCACCTCGATGCCGTTCGCGTCCGGCAGCGAGATGTCGAGCAGGATCACATCGAAGGCCTGGCGGTCGACCGCGGCCATCGCATCGCTGCCGGTCTCGGCTTCGGTCACGTCGCGCGCGACACCGCGGTCGATCAGCAGGTGGCGGATCCCTTGGCGGACGATCGCATGATCGTCCACGAGCAGGATGTTCAGGCTCATGGCGACCTCACGAAAGCGACGCGCGGCGCGCGGCGGCCGGCACCGCGAACAGCGAGTCCCACGCGAAGCGCGCGATGACGCGCGTGCCGCGGCCCGCTTCCGGCGCACGCGCGTCGAAGCTGCCGCCGAACGCCTCGCAGCGTGCGCGCATCCCGGCGAGGCCGTAGCCGGCGCGCCGGCTGCGGGTAAAACCGGTCCCGTCGTCGGTGACGATCAGGGACAGATGCGTGGCGTCCGTGTCGATCTGCACGTCGACGGACGCCGCGCGCGCATGCTTCGCGACGTTCGACAGCGCTTCCTGCGCGACACGGAAGATCGCGAGCGCGCCGGCGCCGCCGAGTTGCGTGAGGCGCGCGTCGGCCGCGCAGACGAAGCTCGTACGCAGGCCAGTGCGGGCCGCGTGGCTGTCGGCCCACGTCGACAGTGCGCCGACGACGCCGCCGTCGAGTGCCGGCGTGTCGCGCTCGTCGATCAGCCTGCGGTTGGCGTCGGTCGCGGCGTCGAGCGACCGCTGCGCCAGCTCGAGCGCGCGCAGGCAGCCCTCCGGCGCATCGGCCGGCAGCCACGTTTGAACGTTTGCGAGCGCGAAACGCGCGGCGGTGAGTTCGGCGCCGAGCCCGTCGTGCAGTTCGCCGGCCAGATGGCGGCGGGCCGCTTCGTCGGCGGCCGTCAGCTGAAGGGACAGCGCCGCGATCCGGGCGGCGGACGCGTCGCGGTTGGGCAGGGCTTCGGCCACGGGGGCTGCTGCCGCGCCGTCGCCAGGCACGCGCGGCTGCGACGGGAACGGGGCGTGGGCGCCCGGGGGCGCGTTGAGCGACGTATCCATGACTCTCCCTGCTGTCAGAAAGCGGTTCGGGCACCGGCTGGCTGCGTGGATCGGCTGCCGTTTCGATGACGGTCGCCGTCAGAGAATCGCCCCTTGCCGAGGTAACAGAAGTTACAATTTGTAACGTTTGAGTCCGACCCTTCAATGACCGTCCCGACGCCAACCATGCGGGCCGAATAATATCTCAAAAATTTTGAAAAGGTCATGTCAGACGGAGGTTTAAGGGTAAATGTGAATAATCGGAATGAAGCTGGCTGTAGGAAAAACACCGACACGAAAGCACCGGCGTTGCGCGTATCCAAATGTAACGATTTGACATGGAATAGTCCCAGTTTGTTACGAATTCGCCAAGTAGGGACGAAAAAAAACCGGAGCTTTTGCTCCGGTTCTTGATACGGCACAAATTCGGGGTTCGATCAGTCCACGAATGCACGCTCGATCACGTAGTGACCCGGCGCGCTGTTCTTGCCTTCGACGAGGCCGGCCTGCTTCAGCAGGTCGGTCGTGTCCTTCAGCATCGCGGTGCTGCCGCACAGCATTACGCGGTCGTTTTCCGGCGAGAACGCCGGCACGCCGAGGTCCGTGAACAGCTTGCCCGTCGCGATCAGGTCGGTGATCCGGCCCTCGTTGTCGAACGCTTCGCGCGTGACCGTCGGGTAGTAGACGAGCTTTTCCTTGATGATGTCGCCGAGGTACTCGTGGCCCGGCAGGTCGTGCTTGATGTAGTCCATGTACGCCAGCTCGCCCTTCAGGCGGCAGGTGTGCGTCAGGATGACCTTGTCGAAGCGTTCGTAGATGTCCGGGTCGCGGATGATCGACATGAACGGCGCGAGGCCCGTGCCGGTCGACAGCATCCACAGCGTCTTGCCGGGCAGCAGGTTGTCGGCGACGAGCGTGCCGGTCGGCTTCTTGCCGATCAGCACCGAGTCGCCCACCTTCAGGTGCTGCAGGCGCGACGTCAGCGGGCCGTTCTGGACCTTGATGCTGAAGAATTCGAGGTGCTCTTCGTAGTTCGGGCTGACGATCGAGTAGGCACGCGCGAGCGGCTTGCCGTCGACCTCGAGGCCGACCATCGTGAATTCGCCGTTGTTGAAGCGCAGGCTCGGCTCACGGGTGCAGGTGAAGCTGAAAAGCGTGTCGGTCCAGTGATGGACGGATTGGACGGTGGCGGTGTCGTATTTGCTCATGGCTTTGAAAACGGACGCGCGTAGCGGACGCGTGTAACGGGCCCAAAAACGGGCAAAAAAACCGAGTGCGTCGGCCCGATCGCGGATCGGCCGGCCGGCGCGTCGGACACGCGCCTTCTCGATGACAGACGTTTGATGAACTCTTTATTTTACCCTGCTTGGGGCAGATGCGGGCTTGACCCGCGCGGCTGCGCGGATTTGGCGCAACGGAATCTTGCAAACAGCTTTCAGTAATCGGCAGCGAGCTTCGCGCCGCGAACATGCTGGTCCGGAACGCGCACGCTTTCGAGCCGGTCACGCAGGTGAACCGGCCGCTGCGATATGCGCTTCGGTAGTCGCGGGCATGCGGTGCTGCCGCGTCACCGCGAATCGAGGCGCAGCCGCGCGATATACGGCAGGTGGTCCGACAGCCACGCGGTTTCGCCGGACGGCGCCTGCCATTCGAGCGGCGTCAGCCCGCGCACGAACATCTTGTCGAGCGCGAGCGCCGGGGAGAACGCGGGGAACGTGCGGCCCGACTCGCCGAGCAGCGTCGCGACCTCGGACAGCCCGATCTCGGCGAACAGCGCGACCGAATCGTTGCGCCAGTCGTTGAAGTCGCCGGCGAGCACGAGCGGGTCGTCGCCCGCGTTGCGCACGATCCAGTGCGCGATCCAGTGCATCTGGCGCAGCCGCGCCGCACGCGTGAGCGCGAGGTGCGCGCACAGGAGCGTGACGGGCCGCGCGCCGGCGAGCGTCGCGCGCGCGACCAGCAGCCCGCGCCGCTCGAAGCGGTGCGCGGAGATGTCCCAGCGGCCGCCGAGGTCGAGCGGGTGCGGCGACAGGATCGCGTTGCCGTGCCGCCACGACGGCTTGAACACGTTCGGTCCGAGCGCGATCTGCCAGTCGAGCGCTTGCGCGATCTCGGTGGCCTGGCAGTGCCACACGTCGTCGACCGCGTCGTCCATCGGCGCGCCGAAGCCGGGGGCGAGCATCGGACGCGGCATGCGGCGCGCCATCGCTTCCTGCAGGAAATACACGTCGGCGTGCGTCGACTGCATCCAGTTGCGCATCGCGTTCCATGCGGTGAAGCCGAGCGGCGAGCGGCCCTTGTGCAGGTTCCAGCTGACCGCGGTGATTTCGTCGGGCGCGGCGTGCGGTTCGGCGAACGGGAGGGACAGGGCGTCGGCGGACATGGCGCTCAGTCCTTCGCGACGTGCGCGCGCACGCGGTAGACGAGATGCGGGCGTTGCTCGACGAGCGTCCAGTCGGTCCATGCGTCGCCGCCGACCGACAGCCCCGGATGGCTCGCGACGATCTGCCGCGGCGACGCGGGCACGCACGGATCGCTGCGCGTCGCGTTTTCGTCGTCGAGGGTTTCCTGCACGTCGAGCGCGAGCGACACGGTGCGGGCGGCGTCGTCGACGGTGAGCGGCGCGACCGTCACCGAGCGCGAGCGCTCGGTCGGCACGACGCGCGCGGCGTTGCCGCAGCCGACGGGCACGGCGGACGGATAGCGATGGGTGTCGGTGCGGGTCTGACCGACGGTGGTGCGTTGCTGGAACGTGTCGATCGTCTGACCGTCGCGCACCACCTGGATCTCCCATGCGACGGCTGCCGGTGCGGCGCTCTGCGCATGGGCCGCGAGCGCGGCGCTCGCGAGCAGGACGGCCAGGCCGTGTTTCAGCATGAAACTTCTCCGGAAACGCGGGGTAGCGGGGAACGGACGCACATCTTACGCCCGATCGATCCGGACGGTCGCGTGACACGATGCGTCGCCGCGGGTTCGCAGCACGATCTGGTCCTGATCGAAAGGTAGGTGCGCGTCACGCGTTTTCAAGCGAAAAAGCGCGCGAACTCGGCGACGCTCGCGCGCTCGGTGACGAGGCGGTTCTCGATCGCGTGCGGGTCCGCATGGCCGAGCGACATCCCGCACACGAGTTGCTCGTTGGCCGGGATGCCGAGATGCTCGGCGACGATCCGGTGGAACGGCACGAACGCGGCTTGCGGGCAGGTGTCGAGGCCGCGTGCGCGCGCGGCCGTCATCACGCCCTGCAGGAACATCCCGCAGTCGAGCCATGCGCCGTGCGTCATCACGCGGTCGAGCGTGAAGAACAGTGCGACCGGCGCATCGAAGAAGCGGAAGTTGCGCGCATGCTGCGCGTGCATGCGGGCCTTTTCGTCGCGGCCGATGTTCAACAGACCATACAGGTCCCAGCCGACCTTGCGGCGCCGGTCGATGTACGGCGACACCCATTCGCGCGGATAGTAGTCGTACTCGGCGACGTATTTCTCGTCGCGCGCCGGATCGTCGTATGCCGCGGTGAGGGCCGCGGCGAGCGCGTCGCGGGTCGCGCCGGTCGCGACGTACACGTGCCACGGCTGGATGTTGGTGCCCGACGGCGCGCGGCTCGCGGCTTCGAGGATTGCCTCGAGCGTGTCGCGCGGCACGGGCGTCGGCAGGAACGCGCGAATCGCGCGGCGCGACTTGAGCGCGGCGTCGACAGCGTCGACGGCGTGGATCGCGTCGGGATCGACGCGCGGGGCAGCAGCGGGGACGGACATCGGCAACCCTTCGAGACGAAGCGCGCGGCGCCGTGCGGGCGCCGTGGCGAGGCCGGCGCGACGGCCGGTGAACCATCGATCATACGCCGCGCGGCGCGACGCCGCAGCGCGCGCACGGTGTTAGCAGCAGACCGCGGTGGCTGCTTGCTTGCACGCCGATGCGGGATCGCTACACTGAAATCGTAAGGGTCTGATGATCGTGTGACGGCAGCAGCGGCGAGGTTGGTATGACGACGGCGATGGTGAAACAGGAACTGGCGGTGGCGTCCTTCAGCACGGTGTACGACCTCGAGCAGGTCGAGACCGCGTTGAACGAGCTGAACGAGAGCGCGAGCGACGCACTGCGCGCCACCTACGAGCGGATGCTCAAGACCGGCAATCTGCGCTTTTGCGTGAAGCCGAACCGGATGCCGTCGTTCGACGAACTCGGCGACGCGCTGCCCAATTTCACCGAACCCCTCGACGACGTGCGCAAGCAGGTCGCGCTGTGCCTCGAGACCGACGACCGGCTCGAACTGATGCCGATCCTGCTGCTCGGGCCGCCCGGCATCGGCAAGACGCATTTCGCGAAGGCGCTCGCGCAGCTGCTCGGCACCGCGTACCACTACGTGCCGATGAGTTCGCTGACAGCCGGCTGGATCCTGTCGGGCGCATCGTCGCAATGGAAGAACGCGAAGCCCGGCAAGGTGTTCGAAGCGCTCGTCAACGGCAGCTACGCGAACCCGGTGATCGCGGTCGACGAGATCGACAAGGCGGGCAGCGACGCGCAATACGATCCGCTCGGCGCGCTGTACGCGTTGCTCGAGCACGACACCGCGCGCGCGTTCGTCGACGAATTCGCCGAGGTGCCGATCGATGCGGGCAACGTGATCTGGGTCGCGACCGCGAACGATGCGCAGGCGATCCCGGAGCCGCTGCTGAACCGGATGAACGTTTACGAGATCGCGCCGCCGGACGCGGCCGGCGCGCGCCGGATCGCGCAGACGATCTACGACGAGATCCGCACGTCGCACGCGTGGGGGCGGCGCTTCCCCGACACGCTCGACGACGACGCGCTCGACGTGCTGGCCGCGACGCCGCCGCGCACGATGCGCCGTGCGCTGCTGCATGCGTTCGGCGCCGCGCGGCTCGACGGCCGGGACGTGATCGCACCGTCCGACATCCGCGCCGACGAGGGCGCGGCGAAGCGCCGGCCGATCGGGTTCTGAGCCGGCGGCGCGCGCCTCGCCGCGGCCTGCGCGCGTCGCGCCGTGCGGCGCGGCGCACGCGACATGCCGATGCAAGCGCGTTCGGCAGGCGGGCGAACCGGGACGTACAATTCTCTTCTCTCCCCTCGACGCGTGAGCGACGCGAAACGCCATGGAGCAGATGGATTGTGTGGTGATCGGCGCGGGTGTCGTCGGTCTTGCGATTGCGCGGGAGCTGGCCGCGCGCGGACGCGAAACGATCGTGCTCGAGGCGGCCGACGCAATCGGCACGGGCACGAGTTCGCGCAACAGCGAGGTGATTCACGCGGGGCTCTACTACTCGCGCGGCTCGCTGAAGGCGATGTCGTGCGTGCGCGGGCGCGACCTGCTGTACGAGTTCTGCGAGACGCGTCACGTGCCGCACCGGCGCGTGGGCAAGCTGCTCGTCGCGACAAGCGCCGCGCAGGTGAAGCAGTTGAAGGCGATCGCCGCGCGCGCGGCGGAAAACGGCGTGCTCGACCTGATGCCGCTCACGCGTACCGAGGCGCAGACGCTCGAGCCCGCGCTCGATTGCGTGGAGGCGCTGTTTTCGCCGAGCACCGGCATCGTCGACAGCCACCAGCTGATGCTCGCGCTGCTCGGCGACGCGGAGCGCGACGGCGCGGTGTGCGCGCTGAAATCCCCGGTAGAGTCGATCGACGTGTTGCGCGGCGGCCGCTTCGTCGTGCGCACCGGCGGCGACGCGCCGACCGAAATCGAGGCCGCGTGCGTGATCAACAGCGCGGGCCTCGGCGCGCAGGCGCTCGCGCGCCGCACGCGCGGCCTCGATCCGCGCTGGGTGCCGCCGCTCTATCTCGCGCGCGGCAACTACTTCAGCCTGTCCGGCCGCGCGCCGTTCTCGCATCTCGTCTATCCGATACCCGACCGCGCGGGGCTCGGCGTGCATCTGACGCTCGATCTCGCCGGGCACGCGCGCTTCGGCCCGGACGTCGAGTGGGTCGATGCGCTGCGCTACGAAGTCGATCCGGCGCGCGCGCAGGCGTTCTACACGTCGATCCGCACGTACTGGCCCGACCTGCCGGACGACGCGTTGCAGCCGGCCTACGCGGGGATCCGGCCGAAGCTCGCGGGGCCCGGCGAGCCGCCGGCCGACTTCATCGTGCAAGGCACGGCGCAGCACGGCGTGCGCGGCCTCGTGAACCTGTTCGGCATCGAGTCGCCGGGGCTGACCGCGTCGCTCGCGCTCGGGCAGCGCGTCGCCGACATGACGTCGCATGGCTGACACTCACGGCCCGCATCCGTGCGGGCCGGCCGTGCGAAACCCCGGGCGAGACCCGTGTGAAATCCCTTGTGTGAAATCCCTTATCTCCGGCATTTCGGCGCGCACATTCATGCGCTTGAGCGTTATTCTGTTGAACGGCCGTCGCCAGAACGGCTTTCAAACCGATAACGTTGGAGCGAGTCCCCCATGAAAACATCCCGTCGGAGTTTCCTGATCACGAGCATCGGCGCCGTGTCCGCGCTGGCGCTGTCGCGCGAAGCGCTGGCCGATGCGCCGATGCTGTCGGAAACGGATCCGACCGCCGTGGCGCTCGGCTACAAGGCCGATGCGACGAAGGTCGACAAGACGAAGTATCCGAAATACGCAGCGGGCCAGGATTGCGCGGCCTGCATGCTGTACCAGGGCAAGAAGGGCTCGGCGTCGGGCCCGTGCGGTGCATTCCCGGGCAAGCAGGTATCGGCGAAGGGCTGGTGCAGCGCATTCTCGAAGATGGGTTGATGCCCGCGGCGGCATCGTGCGATGCCGCAATGTGGCGAAAACCGCAAAACGCCCGCCATCGGACGATGGCGGGCGTTTTTTATGCTTGAAAACGGTTCCGTCGCTTTCTACACTCGCTGCAAACCAACGCGCCGCGGGCCCTCCGCGCGCCGCGCCCGATACGGCGGATTCACGAGAACGAGGCTCGCATGGCGACGATTGCGAATTCAACGAAAACGATCCGGCCCGAGCGCGCGCTGAACCGCCGCGCGGTAGTCGCCGCCGTGATCGGCAACGCGCTCGAGTGGTACGACTTCACGGTGTTCGGCTTCATGACCGTCGTGATCGCCGAACTGTTCTTCCCGACGACCAGCGAATACTCGTCGCTGCTCTTGACCACCGCGACCTTCGGCGTCGCGTTCTTCATGCGCCCGATCGGCGGCATCGTGTTCGGGCTGTACGCCGACCGCGCGGGCCGCAAGGCCGCGCTGTCGCTCGTGATCCTGCTGATGACGGCCGGCATCTTCCTGCTCGCGATCGCGCCGCCCTATGCGGCGATCGGCATCGGCGGCCCGCTCCTGATCGTGCTCGGCCGCCTGCTGCAAGGCTTCTCGGCGGGCGGTGAATTCGGCAGCGCAACGGCGCTGCTGATCGAAGCCGCGCCGTTCTCGAAACGCGGCTTCTACGGCAGCTGGCAGATGGCGAGCCAGGCGGGCGCGCTGCTGATCGGCGCGCTCGTCGGCGCGGCCGTCACGCGCGGGCTGTCGCACGACGCGCTGCGCAGCTGGGGCTGGCGCGTGCCGTTCATCCTCGGGCTCGTGATCGGCCCGATCGGTTTCTACATCCGCCGTCATCTCGCCGATTCCGAAGCGTTCCTGCATGCGCAGCAAAGCGCACGCCGCGCGACGCTCGGCGAAGTGTTCACGCGCCATCCGCGCGAGGTGCTGTGCGGGCTCGGCTCGGTGATCGCGCTGACGGTGACGGTCTACGTGCTGATCAGCTATCTGCCGACCTTCGCGGTGAAGCAGCTGAAGCTGCCGTATGCGCAATCGTTCTATGCGGTGATCATCGGCAACCTGCTGCTGATGGTGCTGTCGCCGGTCGCGGGCGCATGGTCGGACCGCATCGGCCGCAAGGGTCTGTCTTTGTGGTCGCTCGGGCTGACGCTCGTGCTGATGTATCCGCTGTTCGCGTGGCTCGACGCGGCGCCGAGCATCGCGCGGCTGATCGTGGTGCAGGCCGTGCTGTCGGTGACGCTCGCCGGCTACTACGGGCCGTTCGGCGCGATGATCGCCGAGCTGTTCCCGGCCAACGTGCGCTCGACCGGGCTGTCGATCGCGTACAACGTCGCGGTGATGCTGTTCGGCGGTTTCGGGCAGTTCATCGTCACGTGGCTGATCAAGGTGACGGGCACGCCGCTCGCACCGACCTATTACGTGATGGCGGGAATCGCACTGTCGATCGTCGCGGTCGCGTTCGTGCCCGCGCGCAGCGCGGATCTCGACGCGCCGGCCTGACGGTTGCATTGCATCGCATGCATCGTTTCGGAAGCCGCAACGATGTGCGGACTGGCCGCGAACACGGCGCGACAACCCTCTGCGTTCGCGCCCGAATTGTTTAGTTGTCGAACGAAACATGCGCGGGATGAACGAAATGGCCGCTCGTGCGCGCAGAGGCACTTTTCGCGTGTGCAAGACATCGGCAAAAACCCGCGTGGATGCGCGTCTAGAAGAGTTTTTTCTCCAGCTTGTTGCAAAATCGCTAGCTCAAGTAATATCCGCGTACCCGGCCCCCAGGGGGACCGGTTCCGATCTGGAGACCTGGAGGAAACATGGAATACAACCGTCTGTTGCACACCCTGCGTGTTACCGCCATCGCAGGCGTGGCAGCGGCATCGCTCGGCGTCGCGGGTTCTGCATTCGCACAGATCCCGAACAAAACGCTCGTCTACTGCTCAGAAGGCAGCCCGGCGGGTTTTGATTCCGCGCAATTCACGACCGGCGTCGATTTCACCGCCGCCACGTTCACCGTCTACAACCGCCTCGTCGAATTCGAGCGCGGCGGCACCAAGGTCGAGCCCGGCCTCGCCGAGAAGTGGGACGTCTCGTCCGACGGCAAGGTGTACACGTTCCACCTGCGTCATGGCGTGAAGTTCCACACGACCGACTTCTTCAAGCCGACGCGTGAATTCAACGCGGACGACGTCGTGTTCTCGTTCGAGCGCATGCTCGATCCGAACAATGCGTTCCGCAAGGCCTACCCGGTGTCGTTCCCGTACTTCACCGACATGGGCCTCGACAAGCTGATCACGAAGATCGAGAAGGTCGATCCGTACACCGTGAAGTTCACGCTGTCCGAGCCGAACGCGCCGTTCATCCAGAACATGGCGATGGAATTCGCGTCGATCCTGTCGGCCGAGTACGGCGACCAGCTGATGAAGGCCGGCAAGGCCGCCGACATCAACCAGAAGCCGGTCGGCACGGGCCCGTTCATCTTCCGCAGCTATACGAAGGACGCGACGATCCGTTTCGATGGCAATCCTGATTACTGGAAGAAGGGCGCGGTGAAGCTGTCGAAGCTGATCTTCTCGATCACGCCCGACCCGGGCGTGCGCGTGCAGAAGATCAAGCGCAACGAATGCCAGGTGATGAGCTATCCGCGTCCGGCCGACATCGCGGCGCTGAAGGCCGACTCGGGCATCGACATGCCGTCGCAGCCGGGCTTCAACCTCGGCTACCTCGCGTACAACGTCGAGCACAAGCCGGTCGACAAGCTCGAAGTGCGTCAGGCGCTCGACATGGCGATCAACAAGAAGGCGATTCTCGAATCCGTCTATCAGGGTGCCGGCCAGGCCGCCAGCGCGCCGATGCCGCCGACCCAATGGTCGTACGACAAGAACCTGAAGATGGCCCCGAACGACACCGAGAAGGCCAAGGCGCTGCTCGCGAAGGCCGGCTATCCGAACGGTTTCGACATCACGCTGTGGGCGATGCCGGTGCAGCGCGCATACAACCCGAACGCCCGCCTGATGGCCGAGATGATCCAGGCCGACTGGGCGAAGATCGGCGTGAAGGCGAAGATCGTCACGTACGAGTGGGGCGAGTACATCAAGCGCGCGCACACGGGCGAGCAGGACACGATGCTGATCGGCTGGACGGGCGACAACGGCGACCCCGACAACTGGCTCGGCACGCTGCTCGGCTGCGAGGCGATCAAGGGCAACAACTTCTCGCACTGGTGCTACAAGCCGTTCGACGACCTGATCCAGAAGGGTCGCACGACGACGGGCCAGGACGCGCGCACGAAGATCTACACGCAGGCCCAGCAGATCTTCGCGCAGCAGCTGCCGTTCTCGCCGATCGCGAACTCGACGGTCTACCAGCCGGTACGCAAGAACGTGGTCGACATGCGCATCGAGCCGCTCGGCTATGCGCGTTTCGACGGTGTCAGCGTGAAGTAACCGGCCTGGCGTAAGCTGTCGTCTTGAGAAGACCGGCTTGAAATCATCCGGCGACGAGGGGCCAAAAGCCCCTCGTCGCCGGTCGTACATTTCCCACAAGAAAATACGAGACGCATCATGTTCACATTCGTGTTGCGCCGCGTGGGCATGGTGATCCCGACCTTCATCGGCATCACCATCCTGGCGTTTGCGCTGATTCACCTGATACCGGGCGACCCCATCGAAGTGATGATGGGCGAGCGCGGCGTCGATCCCGCGATGCATGCGGAGGCCATGAAACGCCTCGGGCTCGACCAGCCGCTGCCCCTGCAGTACATCCACTACATCGGCCGGGCGCTGCATGGCGACCTCGGCACGTCGATCATCACCAACACCAGCGTCGCGGGCGAATTCTTCGCGCGCTTCCCGGCGACCGTCGAACTGTCACTGTGCGCGCTCGTGTTCGCGCTCGCGGTCGGGCTGCCGGCCGGCGTGATCGCCGCGCTGCGGCGCGGCTCGGTCGTCGATCACGGCGTGATGGGCACCGCGCTCACCGGCTACTCGATGCCGATCTTCTGGTGGGGGCTGATCCTCATCATGGTGTTTTCGTCGTACCTCGGCTGGACGCCCGTGTCGGGCCGCATCGCGGTCGAATACGATTTCCCGCATCCGACCGGTTTCATGCTGATCGACGCGCTGCTCGCACCCGACGAAGGCGCGTTCAAATCGGCGGTCAGCCACCTGATCCTGCCGGCGATCGTGCTCGGCACGATCCCGCTCGCGGTGATCGCGCGGATGACGCGCTCGTCGATGCTCGAAGTGCTGCGCGAGGACTACATCCGCACGGCGCGCGCGAAGGGGCTGTCGCCCGTGCGCGTGGTCGTCGTGCATGCGCTGCGCAATGCGCTGATCCCGGTCGTCACCGTGATCGGCCTGCAGATCGGCACGCTGCTGGCCGGCGCCGTGCTGACCGAGACGCTCTTTTCGTGGCCCGGTGTCGGCAAGTGGCTGATCGATGCGATCGGCCGCCGCGACTATCCGGTCGTCCAGGGCGGCATCCTGCTGATCGCGACGCTCGTGATCGTCGTGAACCTGGTCGTCGACCTGCTGTACGGCGTGCTGAATCCGCGCATCCGCCACACGAGGTAATTCCATGAGCAATCTGCAAAACACCCTGCCGAGCGAATCCGCGCCGGCCGGCGGCCGTGCGCTCGCGCTGCGCGAGTTCTGGGCCAACTTCTCGCGCAACCGCGGCGCCGTCGGCGCCGGCATCGTCGTGCTGGTGCTGATCCTGGTCGCGCTGTTCGCGCCGCTGATCGCGCCGCACAGCCCGGTCGAGCAATACCGCGACTACGTGAAGATCCCGCCCGCATGGCTCGCGGGCGGCAACTGGCAGTTCATCCTCGGCACCGACGAAGCGGGCCGCGACATCCTTTCGCGCCTGATGTTCGGCGCGCGCATGTCGTTCTGGATCGGCTTCGTGTCGGTCGTGCTCGCGCTGATCCCCGGCATCGTGCTCGGGCTGATCGCCGCGTTCTTCCAGAAGTGGGCCGACACGCCCGTGATGCGCATCATGGACGTGCTGCTCGCGCTGCCGTCGCTGCTGCTCGCGGTCGCGGTCGTCGCGATCATCGGCCCGGGCCTCACCAACACGATGTTCGCGATCGCGATCGTCGCGCTGCCGGCCTACGTGCGCCTCACGCGCGCATCCGCGCTCGGCGAACTGCAGAAGGAGTACGTGACGGCATCGCGCGTGGCCGGTGCCGGCACGCTGCGCCTGATGTTCTCGCAGGTGCTGCCGAACTGCACGGCGCCGCTGATCGTGCAGGCGACGCTCGGCTTCTCGTCGGCCATCCTCGACGCGGCCGCGCTCGGCTTCCTCGGCCTCGGCGTGCAGCCGCCGACCGCCGAGTGGGGCGCGATGCTCGCGTCCGCGCGCGACTACATCGACAACGCGTGGTGGATCGTGACGATGCCCGGCCTGTCGATCCTGATTTCGGTGCTCGCGATCAACCTGCTCGGCGACGGGCTGCGCGACGCGCTCGATCCCAAACTGAAGCGGATGGCGTGACCATGAGCCAAGATCTACTGACTATCCGCAATCTCGCGGTGAACTTCAACGGCCTGCCCGCGGTCGACCGGATCAACCTGTCGATCGCGCCGGGCGAGGTGGTGGGCGTCGTCGGCGAATCGGGCTCTGGCAAGAGCGTGACGATGATGGCGCTGATGGGCCTGATCGATGCGCCGGGCAAGGTGACGGCCGACGAGGTCACGTTCAACGGTGTGGACCTGCTGAAGGCGTCGCCGAAGGCGCGCCGCAAGATCGTCGGCAAGGACATCGCGATGGTGTTCCAGGATGCGCTGACGAGCCTGAACCCGAGCTACACGGTCGGCTACCAGATCAAGGAGGTGCTGAAGCTGCACGAAGGCCTGCGCGGCGACGCGCTGCACCGGCGCGCGCTCGAGCTGCTCGACCAGGTCGGCATTCCGGATGCGAAGAACCGCATCACGGCGTTCCCGCACCAGATGTCGGGCGGCATGAACCAGCGCGTGATGATCGCGATGGCGGTCGCGTGCAACCCGAAGCTGCTGATCGCCGACGAGCCGACCACCGCGCTCGACGTGACGATCCAGGCGCAGATCATGGACCTGCTCGTGAAGCTGCAGAAGGAGCGCGGGATGGCGCTCGTGCTGATCTCGCACGACCTGGCCGTCGTGTCGGAGGTCGCGCAGCGCGTCGCCGTGATGTATGCGGGCGAGGTCATCGAGACCAATCGCGTGCCGGACATCTTCCGTGCGCCGCATCATCCGTATACCGAAGCGCTGCTCGCGGCGATTCCCGAGCACAATCAGGGGGCGCGTCGCCTTGCCGCATTGCCGGGCATGGTGCCGGGCCGCGATGATCGCCCGTCCGGGTGCCTGTTCGCGCCGCGCTGCAAGTACGTCGTCGACGATTGCCGCAAGGCGCGTCCGGCGCTCGATACGCTGGTGCCGGCCAACGATGCGATGCGCGCGCGCTGCATCAAGCCGCTCAATGTTTCCAACCTCGACCTGACGGGAGGCGCACGATGAATGCAGTCCACGAAACGCGTGCCACGCCGCACGACGAGGAAGCGGTGCTGGTCGCCGACCGGCTCGCGAAGCACTACACGGTCAAGCGCGGGATGTTCGGGCAGGGCACCGTGAAGGCGCTGAACGGCGTGTCGTTCACGCTCAAGCGCGGCAAGACGCTCGCCGTCGTCGGCGAGTCGGGCTGCGGGAAATCGACGCTCGCGCGCCAGCTCACGATGATCGAGACGCCCACCTCGGGCCACCTGACGATCGACGGCAAGGACGTGGCCGGCGCGAGCCGCGAGACGGTCGCCGACCTGCGCCGCCGCGTACAGATGGTGTTCCAGAACCCGTTCGCGTCGCTGAACCCGCGCAAGACCGTCGAGCAGACGCTCTCCGAGCCGCTCGAGATCAACGCGAACCTGACGGCCGCCGAACGCGCGCAGCGCGTCGCGCAGATCATGCGCACGGTCGGCCTGCGGCCCGAGCACGCGAAGCGTTATCCGCACATGTTCTCGGGCGGCCAGCGCCAGCGGGTCGCGATCGCGCGCGCGATGATCCTCGATCCGCGGATCGTGGTCGCCGACGAACCGGTGTCCGCGCTCGACGTGTCGATCCAGGCGCAGATCCTGAACCTGTTCATGGACCTGCAGGAGCAGTTCAAGACGAGCTACGTGTTCATCTCGCACAACCTGTCGGTGGTCGAGCACGTCGCCGACGACGTGATGGTGATGTACTTCGGCAGCGTCGCCGAGCTCGGCGACAAGGCGACGATCTACGCGCATCCGCGCCATCCGTACACGCGCGCGCTGATGTCGGCGACGCCGGCGATCTTCGAGGAAGACCGCCGCGTGCAGATCAAGCTGCAGGGCGAGCTGCCGTCGCCGCTCAATCCGCCGTCGGGCTGCGCGTTTCACCAGCGCTGCCCGTACGCGGTCGAGCGCTGCCGCGTCGAGGAACCGCAGCTGCGCGACGTCGACGGACGCCGCGTGGCCTGCCATCGCGCCGAGGAGGTAGGGGAGGTGAATGCCTGATGGTTTGGCGGCGCGCGCGCCTGGCGTGCGCCGTTCGGGGGGCGGCCGCGCGCGCGTGATGCGCGCGTGCCGCAACGCACGGCGCTGGAGCGTGCGCACGGTCACGGGCGCGGCGCTGGCCGGCGCGTGCGTGGCGGCCAGCGTGCTGGTCCCGGTCGACGCCGCGCGTGCCGAAAGGCGCGCGCCGGCGAGTTCGCCGATCCATCCGTCGCAGGTTCCGCCGCCCGGCATGAACCTGCCGGGCTTCCACGTGCCGTCCGTGTCGAACGGCACGGTCGCGCGCGGCACGGTGCGCGTGCAGCCCGCGCGCATGCCGTTCTATGTCGCGACCCGGGGCAGGGTCACGCTGTACGTGCTCGGCACGCTGCACACGGGCGACCCGTCCGACTATCCGCCCGCGCAGCCGTTCCGGCCGCGCATCCTCGCGGCGCTCGCCGCGTCGCCGACGCTCGCGCTCGAGCTGTCGCCGGACGATCTCCTCGAATCGCAGGACGACGTGTCGAAGTACGGCGTGTGCCGCTACCCGTGCCTGCAGCGCCTGCTGCCCGAGCCGCAGTGGCAGCGCCTCGCGGCGCGCCTGCGCGGCAACCCGGCCGCGCTCGCGGAGATCCGCCGGATGCGGCCGTGGCTCGCGGCGCTGGTCGTCGAAACCTACGACTCGCTGGCGGCCGGCCTGCAGACCGAGTACGGCACCGAGGCGCAGCTGCAGAACGTGTTCCTGAAGAAGAAGGGCGGCCGCGTGATCGGGCTCGAGACGCTCGCCGAGCAGATGCGCGCGTTCACCGGACTGACGCTCGCCGAGCAGCGCGAGATGCTCGCGCAGGACATGGTGCAGACCCCGGCGCAGAACGCCGACGACATCAAGGCGCTGCACCGGCTGTGGCGAATTGGCGACGCCGACGCGATCTCGGCGTGGGCGGTCGCGAAGAGCGAGCGGCTGGCCCGTTCGAAGGCGCTGTCGGCGTCGATCGACAACAAGATCCTGTACGAGCGCAACCGGCGCTTCGTTGCACGGATGACGGCAATCGCCGCGCCGAACCGGCCGGTATTCGTGGCCATCGGCGCGCTGCATCTGGGCGGCCCGCGCGGCGTGCTCGAATTGTTGCGCCAGCAAGGGTATCAGGTCGACGCGAACTGATCGCGCCGCGCACCGCGCGCCGATCCTCCCCTGTTTGATCGACGAGATGCACGCGCTGCGAGGCGCCCGCGCGGCCACGCGGCTCGATAAGGAAAACCCTCGAATCTTCAGGAAATAGCGTTTAAAACGATTGACATCCGGTTCTGCCAATCTCTATTCTTCATCCCACAAGTTGAAAAAATGAAAAGAATAGATAAGTTCTACGGGGTAGCAGAAAACAAAGCGCGGGGTTAGCGTAGCCGGCACGTATGTAACGTGCCGGCCGCGGAGTGTCTGCATGCACGGCGGGGCCAAACATCGTCGGCACAACAAATGCATGCGACAGACTTGCGGCATAAGCAACGTTCCGTCGTCCGACCGGGGGAAGCAGCAAGCGGGCGGCGGCGGACGTTTTTTGATCCGGAGCATGTTTCCGGTCACCGTCGACAGACGGTTTCGGGGGGCGAATCGACAGACGGCGAAGTCCGCGGCGATTGCGCCAACAGAAAAGCGCCACGAGGGCGCTTTTTTCTTTTGTGGCGGCGGTTTTCGACCTGCGACGGCTGAGCGCTTCGACGACGCGTCACGTCATCATGCGTCTTCGCCGGCCTGCAGCGCGCCGGGCGCGACGACATCGACACCCGCCGCTTCGAGCGCCGCGCGGATCCGCTTCGCGAACGCGAGCGCATGCGGGCCGTCGCCGTGCAGGCAGACCGTTTGCGCGTTGAGCGGCACCCACTCGCCGCTCACTGCCCGCACCTGCCGCTCGCGCACCATGTCGAGCGTGCGCGCGAGCACCGCTTCTTCATCGTCGATCAGCGCGCCGGGCTGGTTGCGCGGCACGAGCGAGCCGTCCGCGCGGTAGCCGCGGTCGGCGAATACTTCCTCCACCGCGGCGAGCCCCGCGTGGCGCGCGGCCGCGACGAACACGCTGTTCGCGAGCCCGAACACGGCCAGCGACGGATCGAAGTCGTGGATCGCGGACACCACCGCGTCGGCGATCAGCGGGTCGCGCGCGGCCTGGTTGTACAGCGCGCCGTGCGGCTTAACGTGCGCGATGCGGCCGCCCTCGGCCTGCGCGATCGCCGACAGCGCGCCGAGCTGGTACAGCACGCCCGCGTAGATGTCGCCGGCCGGCAGCTGCATTTCCTTGCGGCCGAAATTCTCCGGGTCGTGAAAGCTCGGGTGCGCGCCGATCGACACGCCTTTCTGCACGGCCCAGCGCACGCAGTCGCGCATCGCATTGGCGCCGCCTGCATGCCAGCCGCACGCGATGTTCGCCGACGTGACGAGGTCGAGCAGCGCCTCGTCCGATCCGCATCCTTCACCGAGATCGGCATTCAGATCGATTTCCATGATGTTCCTCGTCCACGGGTGCGTGGCGCGTCCTTCGTCCTGCTTCCGTCATTGTCACGCTGCGCGCGATTGCGCGCGGCGGCGCGTTTCCTCGCGCATCTCGATCGCGACGTCGATCTGGCGCAGATAGGCACGTTCTGCGACCAGGGCGGCGCGCGCGGCGTCGGGTGTCGTGCGCACGAAGCGGATCGGCAGGTTGAGCCGAGCCTGTGCGAGTTTCCAGAGATCCGCGCGGATCACCGTGCCGATCTTCGGATAGCCGCCGGTGGTCTGCGCATCGTGCATCAGCACGATCGGCTGGCCGTTCGGCGGCACCTGGATCGTGCCGGGCAGCACCGCGTGCGACAGCAGCTCGACCGGCCGCTCGCGCACCAGTTCGGCGCCGGCGAGACGATAGCCCATCCGGTTGCTGTTCGCGGTGACGAGCCATTCCTCGTCCCAGAACGCCTGCTGAGAATCGGCCGCGAACGACGCGTAGTCGGGGCCCGGCAGCACGCGCACGGGCATCGCCCACGGCGCATGCGCGGGCCGGTGGCGGCGCGGCGGTTCGTCGACGCGCACGAACGCGCACCACGCGGGCGCCTTCACGCCGAATTCGGGCGCGTCGGCCGCGAGGCAGCCGGCGCCGGCCGGCGGCACGCCGACCGGCAGCCGGTCGCCGTCGCGCAGCGCGCGGCCGCCGAGGCCGCCGAAGCGCGACGCGAGATCGGTGCTGCGCGAGCCGAGCATCGGCAGCACGTCGATGCCGCCCGCGATGCACAGGTAGCCGCGCATGCCGCGTTTCGCGGCCGGCAGCACGAGCGTCTGCCCGGCGTCGACCGGCAGGCTCCACCAGGAATACACGGGCCGGCCGTCGAGCGTTGCGCCGAATTCGGTGCCGGTGATCGCGATGCGCGTCGCGCGCGTGAAGCGGAACGCGGCCGGCCCGATCGTGATTTCGACGGCCGCCGCGTCGGGGCGGTTGCCGACCAGCCGGTTGCCGACCTCGAGCGCGAGGCCGTCGAGCGCGCCGCCCTGCGCGACGCCGAGATGGCGTGTGCCGCGGCGGCCGAGATCCTGCACGGTCGACAGCGGGCCGGCGCGGACGACCTCGATCGTGCCCGGTGCGGTGTTCTGGCTCATGTCGCGTCGACTCCGGCAATGGTGAAGCGCACGCGGTCGCCGGGCAGCAGCAGCGTCGGCTGCGGCCGCGCCGGGTCGAACAGCACGTGCGACGTGCGGCCGATCAGTTGCCAGCCGCCGGGCGACGTGGCCGGATAGATGCCCGTCTGCGCGCCGCCGATGCCGACCGAGCCGGCCGGCACCTCGAGGCGCGGGGCCGCGCGGCGCGGCGTGTGCAGCGACGCATCGAGGCCGCCGAGATACGCGAAGCCCGGCTGGAAGCCGACGAAGAACACGACGTAGGCGCCGGCCGCGTGGCGCGCGACGACTTCGTCGGCCGACAGCCCGGTGTGCGCGGCGACGGCCGCGAGGTCGGGACCGGCGGCACCGCCGTATTCGACCGGGATGTCGATTTCCCGGCCGTCCGCGTGCTCGACGTCGGCGGTTTCCCACGCGTCGCGCAGCGCCGGCGTGAGCGAGTCGGCCGTCGTGGCGAGCGCGTCGAACACGATCGTCAGGTTGTTCATGCCCGGCACGACGTCGATCACGTCGGGCCACGCGCGCGCGACCTCGGCGACGGCCCAGACGCGGCGCTGGCAATCGAGCGTGGCGGGCGGCGGCACCTCGCAGACGAGGGCGGCATCGCCGAGCGGATAAATGCGGGGTTGCGTCATCGGACTGGCACGGTTCGGACGGCAATGTTAGCGCACATTGTCAATAAAATATCGACAACTTCCCAATAAGCGTTTTCGCCTAGCCCGTATGTCCGGGCTTCTGGCGTACACTCGGCACACCCTGTCATCCGGCTTGCTCCGCCTTTCCATGAAGCGTCCTGCGACCAAGATCGTGTCATCCGAACACCTCGTTTCCGATTCGAGCGCGGAGCTGTCGGAACTCGAATACGGGCTCATCATGGCCGGCAACGCATTCAACCGCTGGATGGTGCGCTGCATGTCGGCCGCGGGCGCGAAGGACATGACGGCGGTCGAGGTGTCGCTGCTGCATCACGTGAGCCACCGCGAACGCAAGAAGAAGCTCGCCGACATCTGCTTCGTGCTCAATATCGAGGATACGCACGTCGCGACCTATGCGCTGAAAAAACTGATCGCGCGCGGCTATGTGAAGAGCGAGAAGAGCGGCAAGGAGGTGTTCTTCTTCGCGACCGAGGCGGGCCGCGAGCTGTGCCTGAAGTATCGGGAGGTGCGCGAGCACTGCCTGATCGAGACGCTCAAGGACAGCGGCCTCACCAACGAGCAGATCGGCGACGCGGCGCAGTTGCTGCGCCACGCATCGGGCCTCTACGACACGGCCGCGCGCGCGGCGGCGTCGCTGTAAACGATTGCGGACGGGAGGGTGAGCGCGGTGACGCGCGGCATGCCGCTCACGCAGCAGCGCGCGCCGCGTCATCAGGCGGCCGGGTACAGCGCGCCGTCGGTCACGATCCAGCGCATCGCGAGATCGTGCGCCTCGGCCGGCAACGCATCGACGCGGCACGCTTCATACGCGATGCCGACCGTCACCGGCAGCGTGTCGCCGGGCCACACCGCGAGCGTGCGGTCGTAGTAGCCGCCGCCGTAGCCGAGCCGGTAGCGCTGCAGATCGAATCCCACGCACGGAATCAGCAGCAGGTCGGGCACGACGACGACGCCCGACGCCGGTTCCGGAATCCGGTGATGGCCTTCGCGCATCGGCGTATCCGCATCCCACGCATGGAACGCGAGCGGCGTGTGACGCTCGCCGATCACCGGCAGCGCGGCGCGGCGGCCCGTGCCGGCCGCGGCCCACGCGAGCACCGCGTCGCGCGCGTCGAATTCGCCCGGCAGCGGCCAGTAGAAGCCGACCGTCGCGGGCGCGAGGCGCTCGAGCAACCGCCGCAGCCGCGTGTCGAGCGCGGCGTTCGCGGCGGGCTGCGACGCGGCGTCGCGACGCGCGCCGGACAGCGTTTTGCGCAGTGCAACCTTCGGGTTCGGCACAGGGTTGCATGCTATGCTTTCGCTCACTTCGTGCTCCATTCATAACGATGTCGAACAGCCTTTTCCGAGTATATCGCGCGGTCGCGCTCACGCTTTCGGCCGCCGCGCTCGTCGCGGGCACGGCCGCGTGCGCCGCACCGGGCGACGACACGCTCGCCGGGGACGACCAGATCTTCGTGCAGCTGCGCGAAGCCGCGCGCCGCAACGACGCCGCGAAGGCCGCGCAGCTCGCGTCGATGATCCCGAACTATCCGGTCCCGTCCTACGTCGAGTATTTCCAGATCAAGCCGCAGCTGTTCGATTCGACCGGCCGCGCACGCGTCGACGCACCGGACGCGCCGGTGCAGTCGTTCCTGCAGCGCTACGACGGCCAGGCGATCGCCGACCGCCTGCGCAACGACTACCTGCTCGTGCTCGGCGCGCGTCACGACTGGCGCAACTTCGACGACCAGTACAAGCGCTTCGTGCTCGACGACGACACGCAGGTCAAGTGCTACGCGCTCGAATCGCGCGCGGCGCGCGGCGAGAACGTCGCCGAGGCGGCGCGTGCGTTGCTCGTCGAGCCGAAATACTACGGCGACGCCTGTGTCGACCTGATTACGGCGCTCACCGTCAACCAGCAGTTCACCAGCGACGACGTGTGGCAGCAGGCGCGCCTCGCGTACGAGCAGAACTACACGACGCTCGGCGGCAAGATCGTCGACGCGCTCGGCGCGCGCCCGGTCGGTTTCGACCAGGCGACCAGCGCGCCGCCGCTGTACCTCGCGCGCGGCGTCGGCCCCGACGCGGCATCGCACCAGCTCGCGCTGATCGCGCTCGGCCGCATGGCGCGCAACGATCCGGACGCGGCGGCCGGGATGCTGACGTCGATCGCCGGCTCGCTGACGAAGCAGGAGCAGGCGATCGCGTGGGGCGCGATCGGCTACCAGGGCGCGATCAAGCGCTCGGCGCTCGCGTCGGTCTGGTATGCGAAATCCGCGAACGCGCCGCTGTCGAACCCGGGCTACGAATGGCGCACGCGCGCCGCGCTGCTCGCCGGCAACTGGCCGATGGTGCGCTGGTCGATCGAACAGATGCCGCCGTCGCTGCGCGACGATCCGGCATGGATCTACTGGCATGCGCGCGCGCTCAAGCAGAGCGGCGACACGCTGCAGGCGAACCAGGAATTCGAGCAGGTCGCGGGCCAGTACAACTTCTACGGGCAGCTCGCCGGCGAAGAGCTCGGCCAGCGCACGTCGATCCCGCCGCGCACGAAGGTGAGCGATGGCGACATCGACGCGATGAGCAAGATCCCGGGCTTCGCGCTCGCGCAACGCTTCTACGGGCTGAACCTGCGTCTCGAAGGCAACCGCGAATGGAACTGGCCGCTGCGCGGGATGACCGATCGCCAGCTGCTCGCGGCCGCCGAATACGGCAAGCGCATCGACCTGCTCGACCGCACCGTCAACACGGCCGACCGCACGAAGGCCGAGCACGACTTCACGCTGCGCTACCCGTCGCCGTACCGTGACATCGTCGAGCGCTACGCGCAGTCGTCGGGCCTCGACATCGAATGGGCATACGGGCTGATCCGCCAGGAGTCGCGCTTCATCACGAACGCGCGTTCGTCGGTCGGCGCGGGCGGCCTGATGCAGCTGATGCCGGCCACCGCGCAGCTCGTCGCGAAGAAGCTCGGGATGGGCACGATCACGCGTGCGCAGATGCACGACATCAATACCAACATCCAGCTCGGCACCTGGTATCTGGCGGACATCTACAACAACTTCGACAGCTCGCCGGTGCTGGCAACCGCCGGCTACAACGCGGGCCCGGGCCGGCCGCGCCAGTGGCGCCAGGTGTTGACGCAGCCGGTCGAAGGCGCGATCTTCGCGGAGACGATTCCGTTCAACGAGACGCGCGACTACGTGAAGAACGTGCTGTCGAACACCGTCTACTACGCGGCGCTCTTCGAGGGCAAACCGCAGTCGTTGAAGAAACGCCTAGGCATGATCTCGCCCTGATCCGCAATCTTCACACTGCCGCGCGAGACGCGGCAGTGTTCTTTTGAGGACCCGAACATGGATCGCCAGACCGTCGCGCTGCTGGGCGGCACCGGCTTCATCGGCAGCCGGCTCGTCAACGCGCTGATCGACGCCGGCAAGCAGGTGCGGATCGGCACGCGGCGGCGCGAGCACGCACGCCACCTGCAGATGCTGCCGGTCGAGATCGTCGAGCTCGACGCGCTCGATACGCGCACGCTCGCCCGGTTCGTCGCCGGCGCGCATGCGGCCGTCAATCTCGTCGGCGTGCTGCACGGCGGCCGTGGCACGCCGTACGGGCCCGGGTTCGAGCGCGCGCACGTCGCGCTGCCGGCCGCGCTGGCCGCCGCGTGCGTCGAAGTCGGCGTGCGGCGCGTGCTGCACATGAGCGCGCTCGGCGCCGATTCGCACGGCCCGAGCATGTACCAGCGCTCGAAGGGCGACGGCGAGGCCGCGCTGCATGCGGTCGCGGCGACCGATTCGCTCACGCTGACGATCTTCCGCCCGTCGGTCGTCTTCGGCCCCGGCGACGCATTCCTGAACACATTCGCGAACCTGCAGCGCACGCTGCCGGTGCTGCCGCTCGCGATGCCCGATGCGCGCTTCCAGCCGGTGTTCGTCGGCGACGTCGTGCGCGCGTTCGTCAACACGCTCGATCTCGCGGCCGCGCACGGCAAGACCTACGAACTCGGCGGCCCGACCGTCTATACGCTCGAGCAGCTGGTGCGCTATTGCGGCACGCTGGTCGGCCGGCAGGCACGCATCGTGCGGCTGCCCGACGCGCTCGCGCGGCTGCAGGCGAGCGTGTTCGAATGCCTGCCCGGCGAGCCGGTGATCACGCGCGACAATCTCGCGTCGATGTCGGTGCCGAACGTGCTGTCCGGGCCGCTCGCACCGGAACTCGGGATCTCGCCCGCGAGTCTCGAGAGTATCGCGCCCGCGTATCTCGGCCATGCCGCGCGGCGCTCCCGCTTCGACTGGTTCCGCTCGCGCCGCCGCTAGGCGCCGCGGACCGTCGCTTCCGTCATTCACTTTCGCGCTTTCCGGAACACCGCCATGAAACTCGTCATTGGAGACAAGAACTACTCGTCGTGGTCGATGCGGCCGTGGCTGCTGCTCGCGCATTTCGGCATCCCGTTCGACGAGATCGTGATCGAGCTGCGCCGCGACGACACGGCCGCGCGCATCCGCGAGTATTCGCCGACCGGCAAGGTGCCGTGCCTGATCGACGACCACGGCGTCGCGATCTGGGATTCGCTCGCGATCGCCGAGACGCTCGCCGAGCGCTATCCGCAGTTCCCGATGTGGCCCGCTGATCCGCTCGATCGCGCGCATGCGCGCTGCATCTCGGCCGAGATGCATTCGGGCTTCGCCGCGCTGCGCACGCAGATGGGAATGAGCGTGCGCGCGTCGATGCCGGGGCGCGGCGCGACGCCCGAGGCGCTCGCCGACGTCGCGCGCATCGACGCGCTGTGGAGCGCGTGCATCGAGGCCTCGGGCGGCCCGTTCCTGTTCGGCGAATTCGGCATCGCCGATGCGATGTATGCGCCCGTCGTGATGCGCTTCAACACGTATGCGCCGGCGCTGTCGCCGGAAGCGGCCGGGTATGCGGCGCGCGTGACGGCACTGCCGGCGGTGCAGCGCTGGATCGATGGCGCGCGCCGCGAAACCAACGTGATCGCCGAATACGAACCGACGCCATGAACATCTACGCAGTAGGCGGAGCGATCCGCGACGAATTGCTCGGCGTGCCGGTGCAGGACCGCGACTACGTGGTGGTGGGCGCGACGCCCGAGCAGATGGCCGCGCAGGGCTTCCGGCCGGTCGGCAAGGATTTCCCCGTGTTCCTGCATCCGGGCACGCAGGAGGAATACGCGCTCGCGCGCACCGAGCGCAAGACGGCGGCCGGCTATCACGGCTTCCAGTTCTACTATGCGCCGGACGTGACGCTCGAAGAGGACCTCGCGCGGCGTGACCTGACGATCAACGCGATGGCGCGCGAAGTGAGCCCGGAGGGCGCGCTGGTCGGCCCGGTGATCGATCCGTTCGACGGGCAGGCCGACCTGCGCGCACGCGTGTTCCGGCATGTCGGCGACGCGTTCGTCGAGGATCCGGTGCGGATCCTGCGGATCGCGCGCTTTGCCGCGCGCTTCGCCGATTTCACGGTCGCGGACGACACGCTCGCGCTGATGCGGCGGATGGTCGACGCGGGCGAAGCGGATGCGCTGGTGCCCGAGCGCGTGTGGCAGGAGATCGCGCGCGGGCTGATGGAGGCGAAACCGTCGCGGATGTTCGCGGTGCTGCGCGAGTGCGGCGCGCTCGCGCGCATCCTGCCCGAGGTCGACGCGCTGTGGGGCGTGCCGCAGCGCGCCGACTATCACCCGGAAGTCGACACCGGCGTGCACGTGATGATGGTCGTCGACTACGCGGCGAAGCAGGGCTATTCGCTGCCGGTGCGCTTCGCGGCGCTCACGCACGATCTCGGCAAGGCGACGACGCCCGCCGACGTGCTGCCGCGCCATGTCGGCCACGAAGGCCGCAGCGTCGACCTCATCAAGCCGCTGTGCGAGCGGCTGCGCGTGCCGAACGATTGCCGCGATCTCGCGCTGGTGGTCGCGCGCGAGCACGGCAACCTGCATCGCGTGATGGAAATGGGCGCGGCCGCGCTGGTGCGTTTCTTCGAGCGCAGCGACGCGCTGCGCAAGCCGGCGCGCTTCGCGGAGATGCTGCAGGCGTGCGAAGCGGATGCGCGCGGCCGGCTCGGGCTCGACACGCAGCCGTATCCGCAGGCCGAGCGGCTGCGCGTGGCGCTGGTGGCGGCGCGCAGCGTCGACGCGGGCGCGATCGCGCGCGGCGTCGGCAACGATGCGATGCAGATCAAGGACGCCGTGCATCGCGCGCGGGTCGAGGCCGTCAAGCAGGCGCTGGCGATCGCGGAATAGGCGGGGGAATCGGGTTGCGAATCAGGCCGTGAATCGATTCCGCAAATCGTGCGGACCGTGCCGAGCGGTGCGCCGCCCGGCCGCCAGCCGTCATTTCTTCATGCGCTTGGCGGTGCGGCGCGCCGGCGTGGCGGCAGCCGGACGTTTGCCGGTGGCCGCGCGGGACTTCCCGGCAGCCGTGTTGGCCGCGGCGCCGGCCGGCTTGTCGGCGGGCTGCGCGGCGTCCGCGTCGCGCTCCCGCTTCGGTGACGGTTCGCGGCGGCTCACGCGCGGCTCGCCCGGCGTCGCGCCGGCATCGCGCGCGAGCAGCCTGATTTTCATCGCGGCGGACCCCAACTCGGCGCAGTTGTCGTCGAAGAGGGGCAGCGTGCCGACCGCGATCAGCTCCGCGGGCCCGTCGCCGACGTTCGCGACGCGATGGCGCTTCCTCGCGTCGAAGTGCAGCGAATCACCGGGCGACAGCGGGTAATCCTTCTTGCCGATCGTGTAGCAGAGCCGGCCGGTCAGCACGTACACGAACTCGTCGCCGCCGTGCGCGACCCATTCCGACCGGTAGCCCTCCATCATCCGGACCTTGAGCGCGTTGATCTGGCTGCCGTCGAAGGTGGTGGACAGCCGTTCGTACCACTGCGACGCGGCGTCGACCGCGTACGGTTCGCGGCGGCCCGCGTGCGAGTCGGGCTGCGCCTGGCGCGGCTGGTCGATCAGCGTGCTGAGCGGTACGTCGAGCGCTTTCGCGACGTTGACCAGCGATGACAGCGAGATACCGGTCAGATGGCGCTCGACCTGCGACAGGAACCCGACCGACAGGTTCGCTTCGGTCGCGACTTCCAGCAGCGTTTTCTTCGCTTCCCGGCGCAGGCGGCGAATGCGCTGGCCGATACGCATGATGTCTGAATCCATGGATCTCTTTCGTGGCAACGAGTCGGGAGGCGAGCGAGAGGGCGGTGCAGTCGCCGGACGTTGCCGTTCCGCGAATCGCACGAAGCACGGCCGTCGGGACGACGATGCGGGCGCATTGTACCGTGCAGTCGCGCCGGTCCGCCGCCACGCCGCGCACGGCGGTGCCGCCGTCGCGCACCTCACGCATCGGCAATTTTAGCCCTACGAAAATTTTAGCTTGACCTCAATTTCACCGTGCTCTAGATTCTGTCGCACGCATCAAACAAAGTTAAGTGAGACAAAAATTTCCCCGAAAGCCTGCCGCTGGAACGGCGCCACGGCCCGGCTGCCCGCCGGGCCGCGCGTCGTCCGCGCGGGCAGCGTGCCGCGCGAGGCGTGCGCCATGCCGCGTGACGCCGCCGGCCGCCGACAACAATCCATAACGGGTATCCGATGATCGATCGACTGAAATACAGCTTCTCCGGCCTTCCCCCGTACGACGCGTCCGTCGCCGACACGCAGGCCGGCCTGTCGCGCCTGCTCGACGCCACCCGGCTCGACGCGGTCGTGGTCACGTCGCAGGACGAATACATCACCGAATACCTGCCGCGCCGCAACAACCCCCGCTACGCGCTGTCGGGTTTCGACGGCTCGGCCGGCTGCGGCATCTTCCTGAGCGCGGCGACCGCCGAGGCGCTCGGCGTGCCGCCGTTCGTGCTGTTCGTCGACGGCCGCTATCACCTGCAGGCCGAACAGCAGTGCGACCCGGCGCGCGTGCGCATCGAGAAGCTCGGCATGAACGTGACGATCTGGCAGGCGCTGGCCGACTGGCTGCTCGCGCACGCGAGCCGGCTCGCGCGGGTCGGCTACGACGCGCTGCGGATCAGCGTCGCGCAGCGCGACCGGCTGGTCGAGCAGACGCAGGCGGCATCGCTCGACTGGACGAGCCTCGTCGAGCGCGAGATCGACCGCGCGATCGCGCTGCCGGGCTGGGTGGTCGAGCGGCCGATCTTCGAGCTGCCGGACGCGATGACCGGCGCGAGCGTCGCGCAGAACCTCGACGCGCTGAACCGGCGGCTCGCCGCGCACACCGGCGCTGCGCCCGGCACGACCGCGTTCTTCACGTGCGCGTCGGACGACCTCGCGTACCTGCTGAACAGCCGCGGCTATCACATCCCGAATGCGTCGTCGCACCTGGGCTTCCTGTTCGCTATCGGCGAGCAGGTCGCGTTGTTCCTGCCGGAGGGCTGCGACCGCTGCCCGGTCGAACTGGCGTCGTATCCGGCGCTGCACGTGATCCGGCGCGACTTCGCCGAACTCGAGCGCTTCCTCGCGCGGTTCGCGGTCGAGCACGTGTGTTACGGCTTCGAGTCGGTCAACTGCGCGCTCGTCGAGTCGGTGCGCCGCGTGTGGCCGCACGCGCGGCACGCCGACTTCAACCCGGTCGAGGCGCTGCGCGCCGGCAAGACGCCGGCGGTGCTCGACCGGTTCCGCGACGCGTTCGCGCGCAGTTCGGCGGCGATCGCCGAAACGATGCGCTGGGCGAAGGCCGGCGAGCCGGGGCAGCGCCATACCGAGTACGACCTGGCCCGCACGATCAACGACGCGTACGGCGCCCGCTCGGCGGTCGCGCTGACCTTCCCGTCGATCGCGGCGAACGGCGCGAACAGCGCGTTCGCGCACTACACGGCGGCGAGCGCCGACGTCGAGCTGACCGAAGGCGAACTCGTGCTGCTCGACAGCGGCGCGTATTACGACGCCGGTTTCGCGACGGACTGCACGCGCGTCGTGCTGCGCCGCACGCGGCCGGAGACGGTCGCGCAGCCGTGGCAGCGCGAGATCTACACGGTCGCGCTGAAGGCCTGCATCAAGGGGCTCGTCACGCGTTTCCCGAAGACGGCGACGGGCGACGACGTCGACGCGGCGGTGCGCCAGGTGTGCCGCGACCACGGCTACGATTTCGGTCACGGCACCGGGCACGGCGTCGGGATCCACGTGCACGAGGGCGGCGTGCGGTTCGCGCCGGGCGCGCGGTACGGGCTGGTGCCGAACGCGGTGATTTCGGTCGAGCCGGGCATTTACGTGGCGGGCAAGGGCGGCGTGCGGATCGAGAACATCGTGATCGTGCGCGCGGACGACGACGCATCGGACACCGTCGCGTTCGAGAACATCGTCACGGTCGGCTACGACTGGGACCTGATCGACGTCGAACTGCTGAACGACGACGAGCGCGCGTACCTGCGCGACTACGAACGGCTTTGCGTGGAACGCGGCACGCAGGTCACTGCGTGTCCGCTGCTGTAAGGCGGGGAAGGGGCGCGCGGCCGCAGGCGGGCCGCGCGATGCACGCGCGGCGCGTCGATGCGCCGGCGTGATCGGCCCGTCGGGAATCCGTACGTCAGAGAATCGGTACGTCAGAGAATCGGTGCGTCAGGGAATCGGTGCGTCAGGGAATCGGTGCGTCAGGGAATCCGTACGTCAGAGAATCAGTACGTCGGAGAATCAGCGCATCAGCGCCGATACCCGCCCGTCGGGCCCGTAGACGCCGGCCGGCGCGGGCGCCGAGCGCAGCACCGCGAGCGCGCGCTCGTTGTAGTCCATCCGGATCCGGATCAGCATCCCGTTGGTCGCATTGGCCTGGCGCGCGCGTTCGGCGGCCTGCAGCAGCAACTGCCAGCGGCCCGCGAGGCGTGCGTCGCGTTCGGCGGCCTGGTCCATCCCTTTCTTGCCGGCCGGAAAGCCGAGCGCGGACAGCTGCGTGTCGCGCGTGCGCTCGAGCTGCGCGAGCCGGTCGATCAGCGCGCTCTTCTTCTCGACGATGCCGGGCAGCATTTCAAGCGGCTCCGGCGTCGTCAGCGCCTTTTCCTCGTAGGCGAGCAGGGACGCGAACGCTTCGACCGTCGCGTGTTCGTCGTTGACCGTGGCCAGCAGCTCTTCTCTCATCGCGTCATGCTCGTCGCGCCGGCACGCGGGGCCGCATGCCGGCAAACCAGGGGACCGGTCAGGGCGTGACGGGCCCCGGGCCGGCTCAGTTGCCCTGCGAGCGCTGCTGTTGCAGCAGGTCGCGGGCGGTATTCAATACGCCGTCGGCGATCTTGTTCACGTCGATCGTCAACGTGCCGTTGTTCAGCGCGTCCTTGATCGACTGGACGAGGGCCGTGTCGATGTCGGCGCTGCCGGAGGCCGACAGCGAACGCAGCTGGCCGGACAGACCCGACAGGTTCACGCTCGCGTCGCCGCCGGTCGATCCTGCGTCGGCCGCCTGCGCGGACGACGACGAAGCCGCGCCGGATTGCGCGCGGGCCGCGCCGTTGCCGGTCGACGCGAGTGGGCTCGGGTTCGGAGTGGAATCGATCTTCACGATGGGGTTTCCTGGACGGTATGACCCAGATAACGGCCGGGTCGGCCCGAACTTTAGCATCGTGAGCCCGAAATTCTCCGAATAAACAATTCTTTACAATCTTGCGGTGCGATCCGGCCCTACAGCGGAATTTCGACGGTTCCGGCATCCTTGACGATCGCCGTGACGATTTGCCCCGCGGCCATCCGGACCCGCACCGACTGCCCCGGCGCCGCATTCGCGAGCGCGCTGCCCTCGGCCGAGATCGTGAAGCCGGGCCCGGCCGCGACGACCCGTACCGTCTGCCCGGCCGACACCGACGCGGCGCTCTTCAGCATGTCCTGGCGCAGCGGCAGCCCGGCCGAGATCCGCGCCAGCGCGGTCGCGCCGACCGCCTGCGCGGGATCGGTGATCACCGCGAGCGGCAGCACAGTCAGGTCGCCTTCGCGCGCGACGAGGTCGGCCGCGGTGAGCGGCTCGCCGGGCGCGATCTGGCGCGCGGCGACGTAATAGGTGGCCTGCACGGCAACCTTCGCCTGCAGGTAGACGGTCCACGGCCGCTCGCCCGCGCAGCGCACGCCGACCGTTGTGCGGCCCCACAGGCGCGCGCCGGTCGGCAGGAACGGCTCGAGCGTCGTGCACGCGGCGAGCCCGCGCGGAAACGCGGCCGCGACGGTCGCGGTCGTCTTGCCCGGCAGGCCCGCGACCTGCTGCTGCAGGAATGCGAGCGCCGTGCGCCGGATCGTGTCGGGGTCCTGCTGGCCGGGCGGTGTCGCCGGCTGGGGCGCGGCGGCTACCTGGGGCGGGTTGGCGGCAGCCGCCGGTGCGCGCGCGGCCGGCGCGGCTGAAGCGGCGCGGGCCGCGGCGAGGCGCGCGGCGATGGCCGGTCGCGCGGAATTCGATGCCGGGTCGGCCGCGCCGGCGACGACGGTCGCGACGGCGCCCGGATCGGCGGCGCGCAGGGCACCATAACCTGCGTTCGAGGCGTTCGAGGCGTTCGAGGCGTTCGAGGCGTTCGCGGTGGTCGTGGCGTTCGTGCGCGCGGCGGCGTAGGCGGGGCGCGGCGTCGGCACGGCAGCCGGCGGCGGGACATTCATCACGACCATCGAGCCAGCCGGCTGCGCCGCGTAGCGGGCCGCGGCCGCGCCGGTCACGCCGGCAGCACCACCCGCGCCACCTGCGCCACCCGCACCGACTGCACCGACTGCACCGACTGCACCGACTGCACCGACTGCACCGACCGTCGTGGCCACACCTGTACCCGTACCCGAAGCCGTCCCCGAATTCCCGCCGAACTGACCGCCGCTCGCCGCGTTCGCCTGCGCGAGCGCGGTCTCGGCCGTTTCGCCGCGGCCGGGAATCACGATCATCCCGTCGTCCGCGTGCGCGGCCGGCACCGCGAGCCACAGCGCCGCGGCGAGCGCGAACGCACGCGGCCAGCGCGTGCCGCGTCCGTGGTTGCCGCGAAGTGCGCTGCCTGTCATCGCCGTGTCCTCGAAGCCGTTGATCCGATTCGCATTCTAGGGAGCCGGGCCGCCGCGCAAACGATGAATAGAGGGGGCCTTTGCCGCGTTATTCGTCCGATTGCCGGTTGCGCCCGCCGCCTACCATCGCTGTCATGGAAAAAAGCCCCTTGGGTCGCCATCCGGCGCAACGGGCGTGCAGCGCTTCATACGGAGAGACGCACACATGCTGGACAAACTCGATGCCGAATTCGCGTTCGGCCGACAGGCGCTCGACGTGCGCGCCTATCGGCAGGAATTGCTGTCGTCGAACATCGCGAACGCCGACACGCCCGGCTACCAGGCCCGCGACGCCGATTTCGCGTCGACCCTCGCGCGCTCGCTGAAGCAGGCCGGCGGCGGCCTCGCGCCGAGCAACGCCGCGCAGCTGCCGATGGCGCAGCCGGCCGGCGTGGCGAGCGGGATGACGATGGTGTCGACGGCACCCGGCCACATGGCCGGCACCGCGAAGCTGATGCCGGCCGGCGGCCCGGCCGACGACTACGGCCGCGCGCAGTACCGGATGCCGCTGCAGCCGTCGCTCGACGGCAACACGGTCGATCTCGACGTCGAGCGCGTGCAGTTCGCGAACAACGCGCTGCACTACGAAACCGGGATGACCGTGATGACCCAGCAGATCAAGGCGATGATCGCCGCGATCTCGACGAACTCGTAAGCGCAACCGAACCCGAGCACAAGCACCAGGAGCCTCCATGCCCTCGTTGATGAACATCTTCGGCGTCGCCGGTTCGGCGCTGTCCGCGCAATCGCAGCGCCTGAACGTCACCGCGTCGAACCTCGCGAACGCCGACAGCGCGACCGGCCCCGACGGCAAGCCGTACAAGGCCAAGCAGGTCGTGTTCGCGACCGACCCGATGGGCGGCGCGCGCACCGCGTCCGGCCAGGGCGTGGGCGGCGTGCGCGTGACGAAGGTCGTCGACGATCCGTCGCCGATGAAGTCGACCTACGACCCGGCGAACCCGGCCGCCGACGCGAACGGCTACGTGCAGATGCCGAACGTCGATCCGGTGCAGGAGATGGTGAACATGATCTCGGCGTCGCGCTCGTACCAGGCCAACGTCGAGACGCTGAACACCGCGAAGACGCTGATGCTCAAGACGCTGACGATCGGCACGTAAGCCGCGCGCCGAGCGACCTTCCACACCCGGGCCCAGACCCGACCGTTTCGACACAAGGCTATCCAGGATGACTTCCTCCAGCACGACGATCGGCAGCAGCGGCACCAACGTGTCGACCCTGCCGACCGACACGATGAACACCAACAACGTGTCGACGACCGGCACCTCGGCGAGCGACCTGCAGGCGACGTTCCTGAAGCTGCTCGTCACGCAGCTGCAGAACCAGGATCCGACGAGCCCGGTCGACAGCTCGCAGATGACGTCGCAGCTCGCGCAGATCAACACGGTGAGCGGCATCGCGCAGCTGAATACGTCGCTCACGTCGCTGTCGACGCAACTCGCGGCCGGCCAGCAGACGCAGGCCGCGCTGCTGATCGGCACGAACGTGCTCGCGCCGGGCAACAGCGTCGCGGTGAAGAGCGGCGCGGCATCGCCGTTCGGCGTGTCGCTCACGAGCGACGTGTCGAACCTGACGATCACCGTGAAGAACAGCGCGGGCGTCGTCGTGAACACGATCAACGCGGGCCAGCAGTCGGCCGGCACGGTGCCGTTCAACTGGACGCCGACGGATACGGCCGGCAACGCGCTGCCGGACGGCAAGTACACCGTGAGCGCGCAGTACACGGGCAGCGACGGCAAGACGTACGCGCCGACCGTGCTCGCGGCCGCGCAGGTACAGAGCGTGATCAAGCAGGCCGACGGCACGGCGGGGCTCGTGCTGTCGAACGGCACGACGGTGGGCTTGACCCAGGTCGCGTCGATTTTCCCGAACACCGCGTCGTCGTCGTCCGGCGGCACGACCACCAGCAACTGATCCAGCTTTCTCGAAAACGGAGACCGAAATGGGTTATCAACAGGGTCTGAGCGGCCTCGCCGGCGCATCGAACGCGCTCGACGTGATCGGCAACAACATCGCGAACGCGAACACGGTCGGCTTCAAGTCGAGCACCGCGCAGTTCTCCGACATGTACGCGAACTCGCTCGCGACGTCGGTCAACACGCAGATCGGGATCGGCACGACGCTCGCGTCGGTGCAGCAGCAGTTCGGCCAGGGCACGATCAACACGACGAACTCGTCGCTCGACGTCGCGATCAACGGCAACGGCTTCTTCCAGATGTCGAACAACGGCGTGACGACGTACTCGCGCGACGGCACGTTCCAGCGCGACAAGAACGGCTTCATCGTCAACTCGGCGGGCGCGAACCTGATGGGCTACGCGGCCGGCAAGAACGGCGTGCTGAACACCGCGCAGACCGTGGCGCTGCAGGCGCCGACGACCAACATCGCGCCGACCCCGACGACCAAGATCACCGGCCAGTTCAACCTGAACTCGCAGGACACGGTGCCGGCCAAGACGCCGTTCGACCCGACCGACACCACGACGTACAACTATTCGACGTCGATCCAGGTGTACGACTCGCTCGGCGGCTCGCAGGCGGTCAACATGTATTTCGTGAAGTCGGCGGCCGGCTCGTGGGAAGCCTACGCGGGCGTGCAGGGCGGCACCGCGACCGACCTCGGCACGGTCACGTTCGACACGTCGGGCGCGATCCAGAGCACGACGCTGCCGGGTTCCGCCACGCCGACCGCATCGCTCGGCCAGTTCCAGTTCACCGTACCGACCACCGACGGCTCGGCGACGCCGCAGAACCTCACGCTCGACCTGACCGGCACCACGCAGTACGGCGGCAAGGACGGCGTGAACAACCTCGCGCAGGACGGCTACGCGAGCGGCACGCTGACGACCTTCTCGATCGGCTCGGACGGCAAGCTGACCGGCAACTACTCGAACGGCCAGACGGCGGTGCTCGGCCAGATCGCGATCGCGAACTTCAACAACCCGAACGGGCTGACCAGCCTCGGCGGCAACCAGTACGCCGAGACGGCCGCGTCGGGCGTGCCGCAGATCTCCGCGCCGGGCAGCACGAACCACGGCACGCTGCAGGGCAGCGCGCTGGAGAACTCGAACGTCGACCTGACGTCGCAGCTCGTCAACCTGATCACCGCGCAGCGCAACTACCAGGCGAACGCGCAGACGATCAAGACGCAGCAGACCGTCGACCAGACGCTCATCAACCTGTAACGCGCGGATAACCGGCAGCCATGGACCGACTGATCTACACGGCGATGACGGGCGCGTCGCAGTCGCTCGACCAGCAGGCGATCGTCGCGAACAACCTCGCGAACGCGTCGACGACGGGTTTTCGCGCGCAGCTCGCGACCTACCGCGCGGTGCCGATGAATTTCGGCGACGGCAGCAACATCGACCCGACGACGACGCGCACCTACGTGCTCGCGTCGACGCCCGGCGCGGATTACGCGCCGGGTCCGATCACGCGCACCGGCAACCCGCTCGACGTCGCCGTGCAGGGCGCCGGCTGGCTGTCGGTGCAGACCGCCGACGGCAGCGAGGCGTACACGCGCGCCGGCAACCTGCACGTCGATGAAAACGGCCAGCTCGTCAACGCGAGCAACCTGCCGGTGCTCGGCAACGGCGGCCCGATCTCGGTGCCGCCGAACGCGGAAGTGACGATCGGCAAGGACGGCACGGTGTCCGCGCTGATGCCGGGCGACCCGCCGACGGCGGTCGCGATCGTCGACCAGATGAAGCTCGTGAACCCCGACCCGGCCACGCTCGCGCGCGGCAACGACGGGCTGTTCCGCACCGCCGACGGCAATCCGGCCGACGCCGACCCGACCGTGGTCGTCACGCCGAATTCGCTCGAAGGCAGCAACGTGAACCCGGTGACCGCGATGGTCGCGATGATCGACAACGCACGGGCGTTCCAGCTGCAGTCGAAGCTGATCCAGACGGCCGACCAGAACGAGCAGTCGGCGAACCAGCTGCTCAACTTCAGCTGAGCGGCCCGGCCCTCGCACCCAGGAGAAGATTCAACATGAACCGTTCGCTCTACATTGCCGCCACCGGCATGAATGCGCAGCAGGCGCAGATGGACGTGATCTCGAACAACCTCGCGAACACCAGCACGAACGGCTTCAAGGCGTCGCGCGCGGTGTTCGAGGATCTGCTGTACCAGACCATCCGCCAACCGGGCGCGAACTCGACGCAGCAGACCGAGCTGCCGTCGGGCCTGCAGCTCGGCACCGGCGTGCAGCAGGTCGCAACCGAGCGCCTGTACACGCAGGGCGGCCTCACGCAGACCGGCAACTCGAAGGACGTCGCGATCAACGGCGCGGGCTTCTTCCAGGTGCTGATGCCGGACGGCACGAACGCGTATACGCGCGACGGCTCGTTCCAGACCAACGCACAGGGCCAGCTCGTCACGTCGAGCGGCTACCAGATCCTGCCGGCGATCACGGTGCCGCAGAACGCGCAGTCGCTGACGATCGGCAAGGACGGCGTCGTGTCGGTCACGCAGCCGGGCTCGAGCAACGCGGTGCAGATCGGCTCGCTGCAGATCGCGACCTTCATCAACCCGGCCGGCCTCGAGGCGAAGGGCGAGAACCTGTTCGCCGAGACCACGTCGTCGGGCGCGCCGAACGTGTCGCAGCCGGGCCTGAACGGCGCGGGCGTGCTCAACCAGGGCTATGTCGAGGCGTCGAACGTGAACGTCGTGCAGGAGCTCGTCAACATGATCCAGACGCAGCGTGCCTACGAGATCAACAGCAAGGCCGTGACGACGTCCGACCAGATGCTGCAGACCGTCACGCAGATGAAGAGCTAACCGGAACGTCCCGTCGTCGCCATGAAGCAGGTTCGCCTCCTCCCGTCAGCCCCCGTCCGCGCCGCGTGCGCGGTCGCGGTGGCCGCGCTCGCCGGTTGCGCGCAGATTCCGCGCGACCCGATCATCCAGCAGCCGATGACGGCGCAGCCGCCGATGCCGATGTCGATGCAGGCGCCCGGCTCGATCTACAACCCCGGCTATGCGGGGCGGCCGCTGTTCGAGGATCAGCGGCCGCGCAACGTCGGCGACATCCTGACGATCATGATCGCGGAGAACATCAACGCGACCAAGTCGTCGGGCGCGAACACGAACCGCCAGGGCAACACCGACTTCAACGTGCCGACGGCCGGCTTCCTCGGCGGGCTGTTCGCGAAGGCGAACCTGTCGGCGGCCGGCACCAACAAGTTCGCGGCCACCGGCGGCGCGAGCGCGGCGAACACGTTCAACGGCACGATCACGGTGACCGTCACCAACGTGCTGCCGAACGGCAACCTCGTGGTCAGCGGCGAGAAGCAGATGCTGATCAACCAGGGCAACGAATTCGTGCGCTTCTCGGGGGTCGTCAACCCGAACACGATCTCGGGCGCGAACTCCGTCTATTCGACGCAGGTCGCCGACGCGAAGATCGAATACTCGTCGAAGGGCTACATCAACGAAGCCGAGACGATGGGCTGGCTGCAGCGCTTCTTCCTCAACATCGCACCGTGGTGATGACGATGCAGCAGCCTCTTTTCCACCGCCTGTCGTCCCGTGCGCGTGCCGTCGCGCGGATCGCCGCCGCGTTCGTGCTGGCGGTGTGCGCGCTCGGCGCGGCACCCGCGCACGCGGAGCGCCTGAAGGACCTCGCGCAGATCCAGGGCGTGCGCGACAACCCGCTGATCGGCTATGGCCTCGTCGTCGGCCTCGACGGCACCGGCGACCAGACGATGCAGACGCCGTTCACGACGCAGACGCTCGCGAACATGCTCGCGAACCTCGGCATCTCGATCAACAACGGCTCGGCCAACGGCGGGCCGTCGTCGCTGAACAACATGCAGCTGAAGAACGTCGCGGCCGTGATGGTGACCGCGACGCTGCCGCCGTTCGCGCGGCCGGGCGAGGCGCTCGACGTGACCGTGTCGTCGCTCGGCAACGCGAAGAGCCTGCGCGGCGGCACGCTGCTGCTCACGCCGCTGAAGGGCGCGGACGGGCAGGTGTACGCGCTCGCGCAGGGCAACATGGCGGTCGGCGGCGCGGGCGCGAGTGCGAACGGCAGCCGCGTGCAGGTGAACCAGCTCGCGGCCGGCCGGATCGTCGGCGGCGCGATCGTCGAGCGCGCGGTGCCGAACGCGATCGCGCAGATGAACGGCGTGCTGCAGCTGCAGCTGAACGACATGGACTACGGCACCGCGCAGCGGATCGTGTCCGCGGTCAATTCGAGCTTCGGCCCGGGCACCGCGACGGCGCTCGACGGCCGCACGATCCAGCTCGCCGCGCCGGCGGATTCCGCGCAGCAGGTCGCGTTCATGGCGCGCCTGCAGAACCTCGACGTGAGCCCGGACAAGGCCGCCGCGAAGGTGATCCTGAACGCGCGCACCGGCTCGATCGTGATGAACCAGATGGTCACGCTGCAAAGCTGCGCGGTCGCGCACGGCAACCTGTCGGTGGTCGTCAACACGCAGCCGGTGGTGTCGCAGCCGGGGCCGTTCTCGAACGGGCAGACGGTGGTCGCGCAGCAGTCGCAGATCCAGCTGAAGCAGGACAACGGCGCGCTCAAGATGGTGACGGCCGGCGCGAACCTGGCCGACGTCGTGAAGGCGCTGAACACGCTCGGCGCGACGCCGGCGGACCTGATGTCGATCCTGCAGGCGATGAAGGCGGCCGGCGCGCTGCGCGCAGACCTGGAGGTGATCTGAATGGCGGCGAATCTTCCGAACGCGAACGACCTGACGCAGCGCTTCGCCCTCGACGTGCAGGGCTTCGACGCGCTGCGCGCGCAGGCGAAGCAGTCGCCGCAGGCCGGTGCGAAGGCGGTCGCGGGCCAGTTCGACGCGATGTTCACGCAGATGATGCTCAAGAGCATGCGCGATGCGTCGCCCGACGGCGGGCTGCTCGATTCGCACACGTCGAAGATGTACACGTCGATGCTCGACCAGCAGCTCGCGCAGCAGATGTCGAAGCGCGGGATCGGCGTGGCCGACGCGCTGATGAAGCAGCTGCTGCGCAACGCGGGGCAGGGCACGGGCAGCGACACGGCGGCCGACGCGGGCGCGGCCGGGCTCGCTGCGGCGGGCCTGGGTGCGGCCGGCTCGGGCACGTCGGGCAACGAAGGCAGCCTCGCCGCGATGAACGCGATGGCGCGGGCCTACGCGAACGCGGCGAACAACGGCGGGCTCGCCGGCTCGCGCGGCTACACGGCCGGCAGCGCGCTGACGCCGCCGCTGAAGGGCGCGAGCGGCGTGCAGGACGCCGACGCGTTCGTCGACCGGCTCGCCGGCCCGGCGCAGGCGGCGAGCGCGACCACCGGCATCCCGGCGCGCTTCATCGTCGGCCAGGCCGCGCTCGAATCGGGCTGGGGCAAGCGCGAGATCCGCGCGAGCGACGGCTCGACGAGCTACAACGTGTTCGGCATCAAGGCGAACAAGGGCTGGACGGGCCGCACGGTGTCGGCGCTGACGACCGAATACGTGAACGGCACGCCGCGCCGCGTCGTCGCGAAATTCCGCGCGTACGACTCGTACGAGCACGCGATGACCGACTATGCGAACCTGCTGAAGAACAACCCGCGCTATGCGGGCGTGCTCAGCGCGAGCCGCAGCGTCGAGGGTTTCGCGCACGGAATGCAGAAGGCCGGTTACGCGACGGACCCGAATTACGCGAAGAAGCTGATCTCGATCATGCAGCAGATCGGCTGACGGGGCCGGGCCGCAATGGCCCCGCCTGCCGCCGTTTTTACAATCTTACGAACCGTGCCCGGTATCCCGCCGCGCGCGGTTTTCAACGTTTGCGCGAAAAATACCGGCGTTTCGATCTAAACTTTCGGTGAGCACTGCCGCTAAGTGTGAGAGACCTGTAACCGGGCCATGTTCTGGCCCGGTTTTACTGCGCACCGGTCGCCCGGGCGCCCTGAAAAGAAAACCGGCTAGCCATGAATATCGAAACGTCGACCGATCCGAGCCTGGATGCGGGCCATTCCGGGCCCGACTACGCCCGCCGCAATCCGCTGGAGATCGGCGTGCAGCTGCGCAACCTCGTGAACCGGGGCGACTTCCTGACCGTCCAGTACCCGGGCGGCCAGCTCGTCACGCGCCTGCTCGAGGTCGACGTCGGCGCGCGCACGTTCGCGTTCGACTGGGGCGCGCTGTCCGAGCAGAACGCCGGCATCCTCGGCGCGTCGCATTGCACCTTCGCGGCCGCGCCGGAAGGCGTGCGCGTCGAATTCACCACGAACACGCCGCGCGAGACGCGCTACGAGGGGCTGCCCGCGTTCGTCGCCGATTTCCCCGACGTGCTGATGTGCATCCAGCGCCGCGAGTATTTCCGCGTCGATGCACCGATCGTCGATCCGTTCCTGTGCCGCGGCCGGTTGCCGGACGGCGAGGGCTTCATGTTCGAGGTGCATAACCTGTCGCTCGGCGGCGTCGGCCTGCGGACCGCCGACGAGCGCGTCGAGACGCTCGATGTCGGCACGCTGCTGCCGGGCGTGGAGCTCGAGCTGAACGGCCACGGCAAGCTGTCGCTCGACCTGCAGCTCGTGTCGCAGCGTTCGACCCAGATGCCGAACGGCTCGCGCCGCTACCAGCTCGGCTTTCGCTTCATGTCGCTGCCGGGCAGCGCGGAGAACACGCTGCAGCGCCTGATCACGCAGCTCGAGATGAAGCGCCGCTCGCTCGCGCGGGCCTGACGCATCCGCTCGCGGCCCGGTTCGGGGCCGCTCTCGCACCGGCGCCGGCAGCGTGCGCCGGGCCGCTCGCCGGACGACGCGCATGCGCGCGTCGCGCGCGCATTTTTCCCTCAATTTTTCCGATCCGCGGCCGTTATACCGGGAGTCACGCAACCCGGCGGCCGCAGCGCGGCCGGCTCATCAGGATCGCGCATGTCCAACTCACTCATGAACCTCGGTGTCAGCGGCCTCAATGCCGCGCTCTGGGGCCTCACGACGACCGGCCAGAACATCAGCAACGCCGCGACGCCCGGCTATTCGGTCGAGCGCCCGGTCTATGCCGAGGCGAGCGGTCAGTACACGGCGAGCGGCTACATGCCGCAGGGCGTGAATACCGTCACCGTGCAGCGGCAGTACAGCCAGTATCTGAGCGACCAGCTGAACAGCGCGCAGTCGCAGGGCGGCTCGCTGTCGACGTGGTATTCGCTCGTCGCGCAGCTGAACAATTACGTCGGCAGCCCGACGGCCGGCATCTCGACCGGGATCACGGGCTATTTCACCGGGCTGCAGAACGTCGCGAACAACGCGTCCGATCCGTCGGTACGGCAGACCGCGGTCAGCAACGCGCAGATCCTCGCGAACCAGCTCAACGCGGCCGGCCAGCAGTACGACGCGCTGCGCCAGAGCGTGAATACGCAGCTCACCGACACCGTGTCGCAGATCAACACGTACACCAAGCAGATCGCGCAGCTGAACCGGCAGATCTCCGCAGCGAGCAGCCAGGGGCAGCCGCCGAACCAGCTGATGGACCAGCGCGACCTCGCGGTGTCGAACCTGTCGAGCCTCGCCGGCGTGCAGGTGGTGCGCAACGACAGCGGCTACAGCGTGTTCCTCGCGGGCGGCCAGCCGCTCGTTCTTGCCGACAAGAGCTACCAGCTCGCGACCGTCACGTCGTCGTCCGATCCGAGCGAGCTGACCGTCGTGTCGCAGGGGATCGCCGGCGCGAACCCGCCGGGGCCGAACCAGGCGCTGCCCGATGCGTCGCTGTCGGGCGGCACGCTCGGCGGCCTGCTCGCGTTCCGCAGCCAGACGCTCGACCCCGCGCAGGCGCAGCTCGGCGCGCTCGCGACCAGCTTCGCCGCGCAGGTCAACGGGCAGAACGCGCTCGGCGTCGACCTGGCGGGCAATCCGGGCGGCAACCTGTTCACGGTGGCGAACCCGACCGTCTATTCGAACCAGGGCAATACCGGCAACGCGGCGCTGTCCGTCTCGTTCGCCAACGCGTCGCAGCCTACGACGAGCGACTACACGCTGTCGTTTGACGGCACGAACTACACGCTGACCGACCGCGCGAGCGGGTCGGTGGTCGACCAGAAGGCGGGGCCGATGCCGGTCTCGCTCGGCGGGCTGAACTTCTCGTCCTCGTCCGGCGCGATGAATGCCGGCGACCAGTTCACCGTGCTGCCGACGCGCGGCGCGCTGACGGGCTTCGGCCTCGCGACGACGAGCGGCTCGGCGATCGCGGCCGCGTCGCCGGCCGTCACGTCGGCGTCGAGCACCAACATCGGCACCGCCAAGATCGCGCTGAGCGGGGTGACCTCCGGCTATCAGGTGCCGTCGACCAAGCTGACCTACGACGCGGCGACGCAGTCGCTGTCGGGCTTCCCGGCCGGTACCACGGTGACGATCCCGGGCACGCCGCCGACGTCGGTGACGATCAGCAATCCGACCGACCCCGTGCCGTACGACCCGTCGACCGGCGCGGCGATGACGATGTCGGGCACGGCCGCCGGAGCGCTGAACGGCGTGACCGTCACGCTGTCGGGCACGCCGTCGGACGGCGATTCGTTCACGATCGGGCCGTACGCGGGCGGCACGAGCGACGGCAGCAACGCGCTCGCGCTGTCGCGGCTCGTCAACGCGAAGACCCTCGGCGGCGGCACGACGACGCTTACGGGCGCCTACGCGAACTATGTGAACAACATCGGCAATGCGGCGAGCCAGCTCAAGTCGTCGAGTACCGCACAGACGGCGCTGGTCGGCCAGATCACGTCCGCGCAGCAGTCGGTGTCGGGCGTGAACCAGAACGAGGAAGCCGCGAACCTGATGCAGTACCAGCAGCTCTACCAGGCGAACGCGAAGGTGATCCAGACGGCGGCTTCGCTGTTCCAGACCGTGCTGGGCCTGTTCAGCTGAGCGGATTCGAGAGGATAGAAACGATGCGGATTTCCACGACCCAGTTCTACCAGCTGAACGTCGGCCAGATGAACGATCAGCAGGCCCAGCTCGCGCAGCTCTACCAGCAGATCTCGAGCGGCGTGAGCCTGTCGACGCCGGCCGACAACCCGTTGGGCGCGGCGCAGGCCGTGCAGCTGTCGATGACGTCGGCCACGCTGTCGCAATACGCGGCGAACCAGAGCACGGCGCTCGCGTCGCTGCAGGCCGAGGACCAGGCGCTGCAGAGCGTCGGCAACGTACTCGGCAGCGTCCAGTCGTTGATCGTGCGCGCCGGCGACGGCTCGCTCGCCGACAATAACCGCGCAGCGCTCGCGGCGCAGCTCGAGGGCTACCGCGACCAGCTGGTGTCGCTCGCGAACTCGACCGACGGCGCGGGCAACTACCTGTTCGCCGGCTACCAGAATTCGACGGCGCCGTTCACGAAGGACGCCGCCGGCAGCATCAGCTATGTCGGCGATACGGGCACGCGCACCGTGCAGATCGACGATTCGCGCAGCGTGCCGCAGGGCGACTCGGGCCTCTCGGTGTTCATGTCGGTGCAGGCGCTGGGCAACTCGCCCGTCCAGGCGGCCGGCGCGGCCAACACCGGCACGGCCACCATCGGCAACGTCACGGTGACGGATCCGTCGGCTGCGACCAACGGCCATCAGTTCACGATCACCTTCGGCGGCACGGCGGCCGCGCCGACCTACACGGTGACCGACAACTCGATTTCACCCCCGACTCCCGGGCCCGCGCAGGCCTATACGTCGGGCACCGCGATCGCGCTCGGCAACGGGATGAAGGTCGCCGTGTCGGGCACGCCGTCGCCCACCGACACCTTTTCGGTCACGCCCGCGCCGCAGGCGAGCGGGGTCGACGTGTTCTCGACGCTCGATTCGATGATCACGGCGTTGAAGACGCCCGTCGCCGGCAATCCGACGGCGACCGCCGCGCTGTCGAACACGCTGAGCACGGCCGCGACGAAGATCGGCAACTCGATGCGCAACGTCACGACCGTGCTGGCTTCGGTCGGCGGCCGCGAGCAGGAGGTCAAGGCGATGCAGACCGTCAACCAGACCGCGGCGCTGCAGACGACCAGCAACCTGTCGGACCTGACGAGCGCCAACATGGTCACGACCATCAGCCAGTACCTGCAGGTGCAGAACGCGCTGAGCGGCGCGCAGAAGGCTTACGCGCAGCTGCAGAACATGTCGCTGTTCCAGTACATCAATCCGTAATCCGCGTCGCGTCCGCTGCGATGTGAGCGCCCGCTCACATCGCGCGGTGCGCCGGCCGGCCGCCGCCGATGCGGTCGCGCCGCGCCGATTCCCGCGCCGATTCCCGCGCCGATGCCCGCCCGGCAGGCACGCCCGCCGCCCCGGCGGTTCGCGCTTGCCAGCCCCATTTCCGCTCCGTAAACTCGCGCCAGATTCCAGACCGGCGCACCGTCCCGCAGCCGGCGTACGACAGGAGCCCTTTTCCCCATGTCCGATTCCTACTTCCCGCGCTGGCGGGTGCAACCGACCGGCGCGGTCTCGCGCGTGGTCGGCCCCGACGAACGCCTCGCGTGGCCGCAGATGGTCGCGATGGGCGTGCAGCACGTCGTCGCGATGTTCGGCTCGACCGTGCTCGCACCGCTGCTGATGGGCTTCGATCCGAACCTGTGCATCTTCATGTCGGGTATCGGCACGCTGCTGTTCTTCGTGCTGGTCGGCGGCCGCGTGCCGAGCTACCTCGGCTCGAGCTTCGCGTTCATCGGCCTCGTGATCGCGGTGACGGGCTACGGCGGCAGCGGCCCGAACCCGAACATCCCGGTCGCGCTCGGCGGGATCGTCGCGTGCGGCGTCGTGTACGTCGCGCTCGGCGCGCTGGTGCAGGCCATCGGCACGCGCTGGATCGAGACGCTGATGCCGCCCGTCGTCACCGGCGCGGTGGTCGCGGTGATCGGGCTGAACCTCGCGCCGATCGCGGTCAAGGGCGTGTCGGCATCGACCTTCGACTCGGTGATGGCGCTCGTCACGGTGCTGTGCGTCGGCGGCGTCGCGGTGTTCGCGCGCGGGATGATGCAGCGCCTGCTGATCCTCGTCGGGCTGGTGATCGCCTACGTGATCTATGCGATCGCGACCAACGGGATGGGCCTCGGCAAGCCGGTCGATTTCGCGATCGTCGCGCAGGCCGCGTGGTTCGGCGTGCCGAGCTTCCGCGCGCCGGTGTTCGATCCGCACGCGATGCTGATGCTCGCGCCGGTCGCGGTGATCCTGGTCGCGGAGAACCTCGGCCACATCAAGGCCGTCAGCGCGATGACGGGCACCAACCTCGACCGCTACGTCGGTCGCGCGTTCATCGGCGACGGGCTCGCGACGATCGTGTCGGGCAGCGTCGGCGGCACCGGCGTGACCACCTATGCGGAGAACATCGGCGTGATGGCCGTCACGCGGATCTATTCGACGCTCGTGTTCGCGGTCGCCGCGCTGATCGCGATCGGGCTGGGCTTCTCGCCGAAGTTCGGCGCGGTGATCCAGACGATTCCGGGCCCGGTGCTCGGCGGCGTGTCGATCGTCGTGTTCGGGCTGATCGCGGTGACGGGCGCGCGGATCTGGGTCGTCAACAAGGTCGACTTCTCCGACAACCGCAACCTGATCGTCGCGGCCGTCACGCTGGTGCTCGGCGCCGGCGACTTCTCGCTGAAGATCGGCGGCTTCGGGCTCGGCGGGATCGGCACCGCGACGTTCGGCGCGATCATCCTGTACGCGATCCTGCGCAAGGAAAAGGAGCCGGGGCCGGTGGTGTGAGCCGCGGCGGGAGCAGGGCCGCGGGCGCCGGCGTCGCGGGCGTCACGGGTTCGGCTGCACCGAAAACGTGAGCGGCCAGGCAAAGGTTCCGTCCTTTGCCTTCGGCGCGAACACGAAACGGTAGGTCAGCGTGAACGTCGTCTTCAGCGCCGTATAGGGCACGGCGATCGTGCCGCCCGTGCCCGGCAGCACGACCTTGCCGCCGAAGCCGGTGATCTCGATCGAACTGAACTGCGACTGGCTGGCGGCGGCGACCTGCACGAGCACCGTGTAGCCGGCCCGGTCGTTGGTCTGGATCGCGAGCGTCGTCCCGGACGGGTTGCTGGTGTTCGGCACGGCCAGGTTGCCGATGCTCGTGTCCTTGTTCGCGATCACGAGCTTCGCCGGATTGGTCGCGTTGAGCCGCGCATACGCCTGGACCGTCGTGCCGACCTGCACCGACCGGCTGGCCTGCTTCGCATCGGCATGGCCGGGCGCGGCGCCGAGCAGCGCGATCGACAGCGCCGCCATCGCGGCGAGCCGGGCGCCCGCGCGGCCGCCGGCCCGCCGAAGCGCGAGCGGCCGCGTGCGGGTCCGTGCGCATCGGGCGCGCCGCGATGCGGCGGCGCTCGCTGTCTCGGTTCGATTCATGTCTGCCCCCCATTGTCCGGGTCCGTGATGGCGATCGACGGCGGCATGCGCACCGCATGCGCCGCCGGCGCGCCTAGTAGTTGAACAGGATCGTGATGTTGTGGTCCGCGTAGCTGCCCGGCACGGCGTTCTGGCCACCGCGGATCAGCCCGTACACGGTGGCGTTGAAGGTGCCGCCGCCCGTGATCTTGCCCCACGAAATCGCCGACGTGCCGCTCGTGCCGTCGCCCCAGATCGACGTATGCGCGCTGTCGAGATACAGGTTGTAGCCGAGCGTCTGCGTATTGCCGGTCCGCGTCATCAGGCGGTTCGCGAAGGTGCCGCCGCCCGGGCTCGCGGTGACCGTCGGCGTGGCGTTGCCGCTGCCGGTGCAGTTCACCGAGATCGTGACGGCGGACGTGGCCGCGTTGATCGTGTCGTACGTGCCGAATGCCATCGACGACGGCGCATTCATCGTGCAGGTCGTTGCCGCGCGCGCGGGCAGCGCGGCCAGCACGACGGCACCGGCCGCGAGCGCCGCGGCTGCCGCGCGAAAGCGTGCGAGCCGGACCGGCCGCCCGTCATGCTTGCGATGTCTCATGGTGTGACTCCCTTGCAAAGATGGGTGCCCAGGTCCGGCAGCGGGTCGTCGCCGGCGGGAAAGCGCACGGTCACGTCGCACTGCCGGTCGTGCCACGCCGCATGCAGGCGGTTCTGCGCCGACAGTCCGGTCACGTAGACGACGCCGTCGCGGCCGACGGGAAACACGTCCTTCTGCCCGTCGATCGTGACGGTCGCGCCGGCCGGCAGGTGCGCGCCGTTTTCGAGATCGAGCGTCAGCACCGCGCCGCGCGAGCGCGTAATCGGGAACACGAGCGCCATGCCGCTGCGGAAGTAGGGCACCGCGTCGAGCTTCAGCGTGCCGATCGTCGCGTCGAACGGCAGGTCGACCTGCTCGATCGAGATTGGGTTGCTTTCGTACGCGCGCAGCCGCGGCAGCAGCGCGACGCCGCTGGCGTCGGTACGCGCGACGAGCTGGTTGTCCGCGAGGATGCCGACGTTGGCGAAGCCCGGCACCTTGACCAGTGCGAAGCTGTCCGTGACCTGTCGCGACAGGCGCGCGGTGCCGTCGACGAACGCGATGCCGCCCGCGGCGTTGGCGCGCACGCCGGCGCGGCCGCGATACGCAGCCGCCTCGACGCTGTAGGTGCCGGTGCGCGTCTGCAGCGTCGCGCTCGCGTCCTGCGTGTCGTTGCCGGCCTGCAGCGCATAGCCGAATCCTTCGCCGGCCGGCAGGCTGCGCTGCAGTTGCGCGAGCATTTCGGTGCCGCCCTGCTGGTGCGTCAGCGTGACGGATGCGCTCGTCCGGTTGTCGACCGGGATCGTCCACGCGACGCCGACGATCGTCGTGCCCGAGCCGCTCAGCGGCTTGCTGACGCTGACGTTGGCGAAGCCGAAGCGACCCAGTTGCGCGCTGTAGCTGAGCGACAGCAACTGGGTCTTGTAGCCGTCGCGATTGTCGAGGAACACGTGCGCGAGCCCGAGCGAGCCGAAGCGGCCCATCCCGATGCCGAGGTTGACGCTCGTCAGCAGCTTCGGCGCGAGCGTGCCCGGCTCGAGCCCGATCTGTGCGAAATGCGGCGTCGCCCATTGCGCGTGCGCGCCGATCTCGACGAGGCCGGCCTGGCTCTCGGCGCCGATCGTCGCCAGTGCGCCCGGGCCGTCGGCGCTGCGGCTCGCCGCCGCGGACGCGTTGACGACGCCGAGCGGCCCGGCCAGCACCACGCCGCCGATGCCGAGGTTCTGCCGGGCCCCTTCGGCTTCCGCGTGGATCTCGCCGGTGAACCGGTCGGTCAGGCCGACCCGGTGCGTCGCACTGGCGAACCAGCGCCCGTAGTCGTTGCTCGCGAGGCCGAAATCCCGCCGCTCCTTGCCGACCTCGTACGAATAATCCTGCATGCCCTGCTTCAGCAGATTCGCGCTTGCATAGAACGACTGGGTGATCACCTGCTCGCGGCCCATGACGTCGCGCACCACCACCCGCACGTCGCCCTGGCCGGTCACCACCGGCACGTTGTTGATCGCGAACGGGCCGGGCGCCACCTCGCGCGTCGAAGTCAGCGCGTTGTTGACGTAGACGTCGACGGTCGACGGCAGCACGGCCTGCCCGCTCACGCCCTGCAGCGGAATCGTGACGAGTCCGGGCTGCGTCGCGAAATTGGTCGCGTACTGGATGCCGCCGAAGCGGATCGCGCGGCCCCACATGCCCGGACGGCTGATCGCGTCGCCGATGCGCAGGCTGGCGAGGTGGCCGGGCCGATCGGTCGTCCACGTGGTTTCGAGGCGGGTCAGGCGCCGGGTCGGGCCCGATTCGTCAGCGAGGAACGTGCCGGCGCCGACGCCGAAGCGGTTGAAGAAGCCGAGCTCGAACAGCCCCGAGCCGTGCGTCTGGCCGGCGGCCTGCTCGGCGAGCAGATCGTAGTTGAAGAAGCCGCCGATGCCCGGCTCGACCGCGCTCGCGCGGTGCCGGTCGGTCTCGTCGAAGGTCGCGCCGACGAACGCTTGCGCGGGGACGCTGATCGCCATCGTCAGGTTCCGCTCGTCGACGGTGTACGTGAGCCCCGCGATCGCGTTCAGCGGGTAGAACGGCGTGTCGCTGCCGGCCAGCGGCGCGGCGTCCGGCAGCCTGAGCCGCCAGCGCTTCAGGTCGTCGGCCGACACGTAGAACGCGCCGTCGGCCGCCTTGATCAGCAACGCGGTCTCGTCGAGCCCCTGGCGGTTGATGTCGACCTGATACAGCAGCTCGGCCGGGCCGGCCGCCGCGCCATGCGACGCTTGCGCGGCCGGTGCCCTCGGGGCCGCTACAAGCCGCTCTTCCGCGAGTGTGGTCTGCGCGCTCATGAGCATCGCGATCAGCAGCGCCGCGTCAGCGCGCGTTCGGCGCGACCGTGGAGTCGATATCGCCCGCATCGGAGTAGCCGACCAGGTGCATTCCGGAAGCAGCGGCCGGCGCGGCTCCGGCGCCGGGCTTGAACATCAGTTCGCGGGACTGGCCCGGCAGGACGTACGCGAATTCCGCATGCGTGGCGACGGGGCGATCGCTGCCCGGCGCGAACAGCGCGAGGTTCGCCACCTGCGCATGCGCGGTGCCGTCGTTGGTCACGCGCAGCGCGAGCATGCCCGTGCCGCCCGGTCGCGGCTCCGCGCTCCAGCGCAGCCGCGGGGCGGTGTCGGCGGCCGGCTTGACGAAGATCGGAAGGCTCATCTCCAGCGCGATCTGCACGCCGGCGAAGCCCGGTTTCGGCGCCGGCGGAATCTCCTGCAGATAGAGCCGGTAGCTGGTTTCCCGGTCCGCGCCCGGCGCGTGCCGCAGGCCGATGCGCACGACCTGCGAACTGCCGGGCGCGATCGTGAAAATGGGCGGCGCCGCAATCAGGTCGCCGGTCGACGCATAGACGTCGTCGCCCGCGTTCTGCGACCACGCCGCAGTGCGCAGCTGGACGACGACGGACTGGTCGGGCGACTCGTTCCTCACCGTGAGCGCGACGCTCCGTTGCGCGGCGGAGAGCTCGACGCGAACGGGAGACACGGTGAAGTCGGTGGCCTGGCTGTCGACGCATGCGGCGGCGAGCGTCACGGCCGCGATCCAGGTCGCGAGTTTGCACACGTTCGGTTTCATCACAGATCCACCTCCAGGGGATGCGCTTCGGCGCGTTGACGTATCCCGCCCGGGAGGGGCGCGCGCATCCGCGATGCGGCGCACCCTCCGCGCGGCACTAAAACGTCACGGTGACCGTCACCGTATCGGCGTAGCTGCCGGGCACCGCGTTGGGCTGGTCGGGCACCTTGCCGTAGACGGTCTTGCTGATCGCCTGGCCACTTGCCATCCCCTGGCCGGTGCCGTTGACGGTATCGGTCGGCGGCGTGTTGCCCCAGACGACCGTGCGGTTCGAATCCTGGTACAGCGAGTAGTTGAGCTGATTCGAGCCGCTCGTCATGATGCGGTTGGTCACCGTGGCACCGGACGTCGTGCCCGCATTCAGGCCGATGTTGAAGTTCGTGCCGTTCGTGCAGCGGACCGTGATCGTCGATTGCGCGGCTTGATCGCCGGTGCCCGGCGTATAGGCGGGGAAGGTCAACGCGCCGGCCGAGTCGATCAGGCAGGTTGCGTTGACGGTGGCCGATACGCCGAACGTCGCGCTGGCCTGTGCGGCCGATGCGGTGACGGCCGCGCAGGCGAGCGATGCGGCAAGTGCCGCCTTGGTCAGTAAGGACTGCGTCATGATGAATTTCTCCCTTCAAGGCTGGAAAGCGCGGCCGGTGCGGCGAGCGGGTCGTTCGGGACGGAAGCTCGATGGTCCGGATGCGCGACAGGTCTTCTCTGCGTCTGAATCGGATCGCTGGCTGGGCGGGCACCTCCTTCGTGTCGTGTGATGCGGAGTCGGACCGGCGCGCTCTCCCGGCACCCTGGCGGCGCTGCGGCGCACGGGACGTCAGGCGCGGCTGTCGCCGCCCGCATGCACGTCGGCGTGCGGGCGAGCGCGGGCGGCAATGCCCGCGCGAACGGCAGGGCTCGTCCTGGCGCGCATGCGCCTGGCAGCGGGTTCCCGGGGATTCGCCTATCGGATCGGAGCGCCGTGACGTCGGGTGACGGGGCGGGCCGTGTTCGCGCATCGGACGGGCACGGCGCGAAGTCGCGCCGCCGGCATCAGTGGATGCGTGACAGGAGCGGTGATGATGGACAGCAGCCGTGTGACGGCCGATATGAGTTTGGACATGATTTCCCCGACCCGCTTGATGATTGTTTGTCGCCTGCATCGAGCCCTTGGCCCGTGCAGTGTCGTTGTGTGCACGGTTGCCTCAGCAAACAGCGGGCCAGCACGCGGACTGCCGCGCCAACGGGGGCTGAGCGGTCGCGGCATGGCGCCGGTGCAACGCGGCGGAGGCGGAAGTGTTTCAGCCGTGAAACGCGAGGCGGCGGGCTGGTCGGCCGCTCGCCATGGCTGGTACGCGGTGGCTGGAGTGAAGGGGGAAATACAGCGGCCGCGCGACGGGGATTCCGCTGGGGAATCGCACGCGTCGCGTGCGGTTCGGTTTCATTTCCGCAACGTGCGCGGAGGCGGGGGGCGGCGGATCGCGGCCGTTTCGATCAGGGGGCGGGGGGCGACGCGTCAGGCGTTCACATTCGACTGGGCTGCGAGCCACGCGCAGAACTGCGCGACCAGCGGATCGTCGGCCGGCGTGCCCGGCGCGATCCACCAGTAGCTGCGTGTCGCGATGCGCGGCCCGTCGAGCGGCATCACCAGACGCCCGCTCGCGAGCTCGTCGTCGATCAGCGGCAGCGGGCCGAGCGCGACGCCCAGCCCGTCGACGGCTGCCTGCAGCGCCAGGTAGAAGTGGTCGAACGACTGCCGCTTGCGCCCCTTCATCGTCACGCCGGCCGCCGCGAACCAGTCGCGCCAGCCTTCCGGCCGCGTGTCCGAATGCAGCAGCACGTGCCGCGCGAGATCGTCCGCGCGGGTGATCGGCGCGCGCTTGAGCAGCGCGGGGCTGCAGACCGGAATCACGCTTTCGTCGAGGAAGTGGCCGCTCGTGCAGTTCGGCCAGTGGCCGGGGCCGCGGCGGATCGCGACGTCGAAACCGTCGAGCGCATCGAGCGGCGCGTTCGACGTGGACAGCTTCAGCTCGACGTTCGGCACGTCGCGCTGGAACCGCGACAGGCGCGGCAGCAGCCATTTCATCGCGAACGTCGGCAGCGCATTGATGCGCAGCACGCGCGCGGCCCCGGTGTTGCGCAGCTGCTCGGTGGCGAGCGCGATGCTGTCGAACGCGGCGCGGACGGTATCCAGATAGCGGCGGCCTTCGTCGGTGAGCTTCACGCGCTTGCCGTAGCGGTGGAACACCGGCTTGCCGAGCCACGCCTCGAACCCGGCGATCTGCCGGCTGATGGCACCATGAGTCACATGCAGCTCGTCGCCGGCGGCGCTGAAGCTTTCATGTCGTGCCGCTGCTTCAAAGGCCCGAAGCGCGGAAAAGGGCGGGAGATCGCGTGCCATGCTTGTGATTCTAGATCACAAGGACGCGCCGATAAAATCGTTTTGCCGGCGTGCCGCACGGCGGTAACCTCGGGGCATCGTTTGATGAGGAGCCCCATGCAATCCGTTTCTCCGTCGCCTGCCGCGCCTCCACGCCGTGTCGGCCTCGCCGAGCTGTTCACCGGCTTCCTGTCGCTCGGCCTGATGTCGTTCGGCGGCGCGCTGCCGTTCGCGAGGCGCACGATCGTCGACGACCGCAAATGGCTCACCGCCGACGAATTCACCGATCTGCTCGGGCTGTGCCAGTTCCTGCCGGGCGGCAACGTGATCAACCTGTCGGTCGCCGTCGGCATGCGCTTTCGCGGCGTCGCGGGCGCGTTCGCCGGCATTCTCGGGCTGATCGCGGGCCCGACGCTCGTGGTCGTCGGGCTCGGTGTGCTGTATGCGAAGACGCAGGGCGATCCGCGCGTGCAGCACCTGTTCGGCGGGCTCGCCGCCGCGGCCGCCGGCCTGCTCGTCGCGATGGCCGTGAAGGTCGCGAAGCCGCTGCTGCACGCGCCGCGCACCGCGGCCGGCATCGCGGCCCTCGCATTCGCCGCGATCGCGGTGCTGCGCATCCCGCTCCTGAGCGCGATGCTGGTGCTGACGCCCGTGAGCATCTGGCTCGCGTCGCGGCGCCGCGAGACGCCGGCACCGCAGCGCGCCGCCGTGCGCGACGGAGGCCGGTGATGAACGACACGCTGATCGCGATCGCGACGATCTTCAGCCAGCTGTCGCTGCTCGCATTCGGCGGCGGCAACACGATCCTGCCGGAGATGCAGCGGCAGGTCGTCGACGTGCACCACTGGATGAGCGCGCACGCGTTCACCGCGCTGTTCGCGCTCGCGCAGGCCGCGCCGGGGCCGAACATGATGATCGTGCCGCTGGTCGGCTGGCATGTGGCCGGCTGGGCCGGGCTGCTGGTCGCATCGATCGCGAAGTTCGGGCCGTCGTCGATCGTCACGGTGCTCGCGCTGCACGCGTGGGAGCGCTTTCGCGACCGGCCGTGGCGCCGCTACGTGCAACAGGGGCTGATGCCGGTCACGGCCGGGCTCGTCGCGGCCAGCGCGGTGCTGATCTCGGAAGCGTCGAACCGCTCCGCGATCCAGTGGGGCATCACCGCCGCATGCGCGGTGCTCGCGTGGCGCACGCGCATCCATCCGCTGTGGCTGCTCGCGGCCGGCGCGCTGATCGGGCTCACCGGCATCGGCCAGTGAGCGGCGCACAACCGGCCTCCCGTGCGCGATACTGGCGCGACTCTTCACGGGAGGCCTGATGGATCTCGACGGCGCCAGCCGCAATCTCACCGTCGCCGCGCTGCTCACGCTGTCCGGCGGCTATCTCGACGCGTACACGTACGTCGGTCACGGCCACGTGTTCGCGAACACGATGACCGGCAACGTCGCGCTGCTCGGCATCAACGTATCGGCCGGCGAATGGGCGGCCGCGCTGCATCACGTGCCGCCGCTCGGCGGTTTCGTGGTCGCGGTGTTCGTCGCGCACCTGCTCGGTCTCGCCGCGCAGCGCGGCTGGATGCGGCACACCGCGTTCGCGAGCCTGATCGTCGAGATCGCGTTTCTCGGCGTCGCCGCGAGCGGGCTCGTCGGCGCGTCGAGCGCGTGGCTGATTCCCGGGATCTCGTTCGTCGCGACGCTGCAGACGCTGTCGTTTACTCATCTCGAGGAACTGTCGTACACGTCGGTGATGACGACCGGCAACCTGCGGCGCGCCGCGCAGAAGCTGTTCGTCGGGCTGATTCCCCGCTACGACGCGGGCGCGCTGCACGATTCGGCGCTGCTCGCGACGATCAGCTTCTGCTTCCTGGCCGGCGCGGTGGTCGGCGGCCTCGTGACGCGGCTCGTGCCGGACGTCGCGCTGTGGGGCGCCGTGTTGCTGCTCGCCGGTGCGTTCGCGGAGATCGTGCGGCGGGCGCGGCGGCGCGCGGGCGGTGGGCGTGACAGTGGCGATGGGGCGGCCGGCAACGGGGGCGCCGAAGTTCGCGGCAGCAACGGCAGCAACGGCAGCAACGGCAGCAACGGCAGCAACCCCGACGGCGGGACGCCGCGGCCGGCCTGACGCGCGCAGGGCCGCCGCCATGCGGCCCGCCGGTCCGCCGCGCGACCGAATCACCGGCTCATCGCGCCACCCTCCGCCACGCTGCCCCAGCGCAAACCGGTTGCTCCGGCCGCGCCTTACAGCGCCAGCCTTCGTCCCGCCATCGCCGCGACCCGCATCCGTCGCGCGACAGGCAAGCCCGGCGCGGGAAACGTTGTTCCAGGGCGACAATCGCGCGCGACCGCGCGTTTCAATTTCTTTCGGCGTGCGCACTGGTCTTATGATTCAGCCCACATCGCGCGCGCCATGAGCGTCCGCGATCGCCACCCGGCTGCGCACGCGGCCGGCCATGAATGGAGACACCTACAAAAAGGAAAGCTCATGAAGCAGACCACCCGGCTCGCAGCCATCGCAGGGGGCGCGGTGCTGGCCTTCGCCAGCCAGTACGCAGCAGCACAAAGCTCGGTCACGCTGTGGGGCGTCGCCGACGTCAGCGTTCGCTACCTGACCAACGCGAACGCCAAGAACGACGGCCTGCTGTCGATGTCCAACGGCGCGATCACCAACAGCCGCTTCGGCATCTACGGCACGGAAGACCTCGGCAGCGGCCTGAAGGCCGTGTTCAAGCTCGAAAGCGGCGTGAACCTGCAGAACGGCGCATTCGCCGACAGCGGCCGCCTGTTCAACCGTGCGGCATACGTCGGCCTGGACAGCCCGTACGGCACGGTGACCCTCGGCCGCCAGAAGACGCCGCTGTTCGACCTGCTGTCGGACACCTACGATCCGCTGACGGTCGGCAACTACCTCGAAAATGCATGGCTGCCGGTCGCACTCGGCGGCGGCCTGTATGCGGACAACCAGATCAAGTACACGGGCACGTTCGCGGGCCTGACCGCGAAGGCGATGTACTCGACGGGCACCAACTACGAATCGACCGGCGCCGGCGGCTTCTCGGGCCAGATCCCGGGCTCGCTCGGCAAGGGCAACGCATGGGGCGTGTCGCTGTCGTACGTGACGGGCCCGCTCAGCATCGCGGCCGGCGCGCAGCAGAACAGCGACAACTCCGCACGCAAGCAGACGATCTACCACGCGAACGTCGTGTATGCGTTCAGCAAGGCGAAGATCTATGCGGGCTACCTGCGCTCGAAGGACGACACCGGTTTCGTCGACAGCCTGCTCGCGCAGCAGTCGATTCCGGTCGCGAAGGGCACGGGCCGGATCGACGACGGTCCGTTCGCGGGCGTGAGCTGGCAGGTCAGCACGCCGCTGACGCTGACGGGCGCGTTCTACTACGACCACATGCGCAACGCGATGACCGCCAACGGCACGCTCGCGAGCGGAAACCGCTACGCGATCGTCGGCATCGCCGAATACGCGCTCAGCAAGCGCACGGAAGTCTACGGCACGGTCGACTTCAACAAGACGAACGGCGCGGCGAACGTCGAGCTGCCGGGTCGCAGCAACCAGACCGGCATCGCGATCGGCCTGCGCAATATCTTCTGACGAAAATCGTCAACGCGTGCGCCGGCCCCGGTTCGGCGCGCATCGAAGAGGCTCCAGGAAGGAGCCTCTTTTTTTTCGCCACGCGCCTTCCTGCGCGCAGACGACCATTCAGCGATTGCTCCATCGGGAACACGCCGCCCGTAAGGGTTCCGTCGGCATTCCAGAACATACTTTGACAGTGCGCGCGAAGCGATTCCGCTACGCTGCGTGCAGGGTCCGCCGCGTGCCGCAACGCACGCGCGGGCGTCGTTCCGGCGCGCGTTTCGCGTGCGGCCGGCCTGGTGCGTAACTTGTGTATCCGGTGATGACAAACACGGTCCGCCGGTTTTTTTTCGTGGGACGATGCGCTCACGAATTTCTTGAAAGGGGATGACGATGGGTATCCTGAACACCGTGGGTGAAATCGCTGGCGCAGTGGCAGCCGTCGAGGCGGCGGAGAAGGTCGATCCGGATGCGGGCCTGCTGACCAAGGCGGCGGCGGCCGTCGCCGGCTTCAAGGGCGCCGAGGCGATCGAAGGCATGCTCGAGAAGAAGGAAGAGCAGCCGCAGCAGGCAGACGATACGCAGGCGACGGACGGCAGCGACACGTCGCAGGCCTGAGCAAGGCGGCTGGTCCCGCCGCGGGTGCGCCGTTCGCGCATCCGGGCGGACCGGTGCCGCGCGGCCGGCAGGCCGGGCATGTGGTCGATCGGTGACGCATGGCACACCCGGCAGCCGGTTTGACCGGCGAGAGGCAACGTCTCTCGCCGTTTTTTATGGCGCGCGCGTCCTGCGGCGCCACGTTCCGCACGAATTCCCGAATCTTGCTATCGTGCCGTCATCCGAACTGCGATGAGGGCTTGCGATGGATTTCGACTACGACCTGTTCGTCATCGGGGCCGGCTCCGGCGGCGTGAGGCTCGCCCGGATGGCGGCGTCATACGGCGCGCGCGTCGGCATAGCGGAACAGGAGCAGATCGGCGGCACCTGCGTGCTGCGCGGCTGCATCCCGAAGAAGCTGCTCGTCTACGCATCGCACTATCCGCACGAACTCGACGATGCGAAGGGCTTCGGCTGGACCTTCGGCGCCGGCACGCTCGACTGGTCCGCGCTGATCGCCGCGAAGGATCGCGAGATCAACCGGCTCAGCGACATCTACATCGACCTGCTGCGGCAATCCGGCGTCGCGATGCACGCAGGACGCGCGACCCTCGTCGACGCGCATACGGTCGCGATCGGCGAGCGCACCATCCGCGCGCGCCACATCGCGATCGCGACCGGCTCGCGGCCGGCGCTGCCGCACCGTCCCGGCATCGAGCATGCGATCACGTCGCGCGAGGCGCTGTCGCTCCCGGCGTGCCCCAAGCGCATCGCGGTGGTCGGCGGCGGCTATATCGCGGTCGAGTTCGCCGGCATCTTCAACGGCTTCGGCAGCCAGGTCGATCTGTTCTATCGCGGCGAGAAGATCCTGCGCGGCTTCGACGACGACGTGCGCCAGTTCCTCACCGACGAAATGACGAAGCAGGGCGTCGCGATCCACGCGCGCGCGGTGGTCGAGTCGATCGCGCGCGCGGACGACGGCACGCTCTCCGTGCACGTCGGCGACGCGCAGCACGGGCCGTACGACGCGGTGCTCTATGCGACCGGCCGCGTGCCGAACGTCGAAGGGCTCGGCCTCGAGCGCGCGGGCGTCATGCTCGACGCGCGCGGCGCGATCGCGGTCGATGCGTATTCGGCGACGTCGGTGCCTTCGATCCATGCGCTCGGCGACGTCACGTCGCGGCCGCAGCTCACGCCGGTGGCGACGCGCGACGGCGCGCTGCTCGCGCGCACGCTGTTCGGCGGCGCACGCGTCGCGGCCGATCACGATTACGTCCCGTCGGCCGTGTTCAGCCAGCCGGAGGTCGCGACGGTCGGCCTGACCGAGGCCGATGCGCGTCGCGTGCACGGTGACGTCGACATCTACCGCACGTCCTTCAAGGCGCTGCGCCACACGCTGTCGGGCCGCAACGAGCGCACGCTGATGAAGCTGGTGGTCGCGCGCGACAGCCAGCGCGTGATCGGCGCGCACATGGTCGGCCGCGACGCGGGCGAGATCATCCAGGGCATCGCGATCGCGATTCGCGCGGGCGCGACGAAGGCGCAATTCGACGATACGATCGGCATTCACCCCACCGCGGCCGAGGAGTTCGTGACGATGCGGCAGAAGGTGGCCGACTGACCGCCAGCGGCGCGCCGGCTCGCGGGCCGGCGCGGGCGTCCCGCACACGCTCCGCTGGCGTGTGACGCACCACGGATCCGCGGCGATTTGTAAAGATCGTCAATTCTTCTAAAGAAATCCCGTCTCGACAATCAGACTTGGTATGATCGGCCAAAATCATATACGGGGCCGATCATGCGCGATCAACAGCGCAGTAACCAGAATCACGCGGTAGCCGGCGCAAGCGGGGTCGTCGATCCATGCGCCGCGCGTTCGCGTCTCGCCGCAACACGTCCGTTGCGTGCAATTTCCCTTCGCATGCCGCCATCTCCATCGCCGTCCGGGCGATGAAGTCGCGCGCGCGCCGATGCGCGCCCCGGCCGCTTCGATCATCGCATCGACCGCCGGTTTGTCGGCAAGCCGGCGAGCCCGTTCCGGGCAATCTTTTCACGTAAGGAGACCCGCAGTGAACATTCAGACACGACGCACCGTTCTCGTGGCGGCGGCGCTCGTCGCGGCGCTGTCCGGCTGCGCGACCGAGTCGTCGCGCACGCTCGACGTGCCGGCCGTGAGCAGCGCGCAGAAGCCGTACGCGGGCAAGCCCGTCGCGATCGCGGTCGGCAAGTTCGACAACCGCTCGAGCTACATGCGCGGCATCTTCTCGGACGGCATCGACCGCCTCGGCGGACAGGCGAAGACGATCCTCGTCACGCGCCTGCAGCAGAGCCGCCGTTTCAACGTGCTCGATCGCGAGAACCTCGACGAGATCAAGCAGGAAGCCGGCTTCATGAAGAAGGCGCAGGCGGTGAAGGGCGCGAACTACGTCGTGACCGGCGACGTGACGGAGTTCGGCCGCAAGGACGTCGGCGATCACCAGCTGTTCGGTATTCTCGGCCGCGGCAAGACGCAGGTCGCGTATGCGAAGGTCAACCTGAACATCGTCGACACGACGACGTCGGAAGTCGTCGCGTCGAGCCAGGGCGCGGGCGAGTTCAGCCTGTCGAACCGCGAAGTGATCGGCTTCGGCGGCACGGCCGGTTACGACTCGACGCTCAACGGCAAGGTGCTGGACCTCGCGATCCAGGAAGCCGTGAATCATCTCGTCGACCAGGTCGACGCCGGCACGCTGAAGGCACCGCAGTAGGCGCCGTGCGCAGTACGGCGCGACGAATCATTCACCAACCAGAAGAGACAAGACCATGAAACGGGGAATCTGGCTGCCGGCGACGGCGGCCGTCATGCTGCTCGCGGGCTGCGCGGCGCCGACCACGCCGCCGCTCTATCAATGGAACGGCTATCAGCCGCAGGTGTACGAATACTTCAAGGGGCAGAAGTCCCCGCAGGAGCAGATCGACGCGCTCGAAAAGGCGCTGCAGGAGATTCGCGCGAAGGGCAAGACGCCGCCGCCGGGCTTCCATGCGCATCTCGGGATGCTCTACGCGAGCGTCGGCAGCGAACAGCAGGCCGCGCAGGAATTCCAGGCCGAGAAGGCGCTCTTTCCGGAATCCGCGTCGTTCATGGATTTCCTGATGAAGAAGAAAGCCGGCGACGCGAAGGCCGCGAAGGCCGCGAATCCGTCGGCCGCCGGCCAGACGATCGCCGGCCAGAAGAATGCCGATCCGACTCCCGCCAAACAGTGACGTGCCTGCCATGATCAAGACACTTTCATTCAAGCTGCTGTCCGTACTGTCGATCGTCGCGCTGTTGAGCGCGTGCGCGCAGCCCGTCAAACGCCCCGACTACACGGCCTTCAAGAAGAGCCAGCCGCGCTCGATCCTCGTGCTGCCGCCGCTCAACGAGACGACCGATGTCGGCGCGACCTACGGTGTGCTGTCGCAGATGACGCAGCCGCTGGCCGAGTCGGGCTACTACGTGGTGCCGGTCGCGGTGATGGACGAGACGTTCAAGCAGAACGGCCTCACGAACGCCGCGGAAATCCAGGGCACGTCGCCGGCGAAGCTGCGCGAAATCTTCGGCGCGGACGCCGCGCTGTACGCGAAGATCACGCAATACGGATCCGTCTACCAGGTGGTGGACAGCACGACGGTGGTCGCGGCGTCGGCGAAGCTCGTCGACCTGAAGACCGGCGACGTGCTGTGGCAGGGCGAGGGCCGTGCGACCGGCAAGGAAGTCGGCAACAACATGAGCGTCAACGCGTTCGGGGTCGTCGGGATGCTGGTGCAGGCGGCCGTCAAGCAGGTCGCGCATTCGCTGACCGACGAAGCGCACGATGTGGCCGGTTTGACGAGCAGCAGGCTGCTGTCCGCGGGGCCGCCGAACGGGCTGCTGTACGGGCCGCGTTCGCCGAAGTACGGGACCGACTGACCGGCGCGCGGACCTCGGCTTCGGCGCGTCGGGCAGGCAAGGTCGCCTGCATGCCGTGCCGAAGCCGCGAGATTCGATGAAACGGCCGCGCTTGCGCGGCCGTTTTGCGTGGCCGGTACGTCGCGTGCGTCGTGCCGTGCGCCGCCGCTCAATGCATGCCGAACGCGTCGAGCAGCCGGTACCAGCTCATCGCGAGCACCAGCGCCGGCGTGCGCAGCGTCGCGCCGCCGGGGAAGTCGCGATGCCGGATCTTGCCGAACAGGTCGAAGCGGCTCGCCTGGCCGTCGATCGCCTCGGCGATCAGCTTGCCCGCGAGCGCGGTCGTGTTCACGCCGTGCCCCGAGAAACCCTGCGCGAAATACAGCGTCGGCGCGACGCGCCCGAAGTGCGGCGCGCGGTTCATCGTGATGTCGACGAAGCCGCCCCATGCGTAGTCGACCTTCACGTCCGCGAGCTGCGGGAACGTCTTCAGCATGTCCGCGCGCATCGCGTCGGCGAGATTGCGCGGCTCCCGCGTCGAATAGCTGACCTTGCCGCCCCACACGAGCCGCGTGTCGGGCGCCGGCCGGAAATAGTCGAGCACGAAGCGGCTGTCGCAGATCGCCGCGCGCGCGGGCATCAGCACGGCGGCGCGCGCCGCGCCGAGCGGCTCGGTCGCGATCACGTAGGTGCCGACCGGCATGATCTTCTTCGACAGCGCGGGCGCGAGCGTGCCGACGTACGTGTTGCACGCGAGCACCACGAAGCGCGCGCGCACCTGCCCCTGGCCGGTCTCGACGACGTGGCCGCCCGACACGTCGCGCACGCGCGTCACGCAGCTGTCCTCGTGGATCCGCACGCCCGCGTCGGCGGCCGCGCGCGCGAGCCCGAGCGTGTAGTTCAGCGGATGCAGGTGGCCGCTGTCGGGGTCGTACAGGCCGCCGCGATAGCGCGCCGATTGCACGTAGTCGCCGAGTTCGTCCGCTTCGACGAAATGAAAGCGGTCGTAACCGAAGCGCTTCGCGGCCTCGTCGCGCCAGCGTTTCAGCGCATCCGCGTCGCGCTCGGTGTTCGCGGCGGTCAGGTAGCCGGGCACGAGCGCGCAGTCGATGTCGTGCTTCGCGATGCGCGACTTCACGAGCGACAGCGTTTCGAGCCCCATGTCCCAGATCCGCTTCACGTCGCCTTCCGGCATGAAGTTGCCGAACGTGTCGATGTCGCATGCAAAGCCGCCGATCAGCTGGCCGCCGTTGCGCCCGCTCGCCGCCCATCCGACCCGCGATGCCTCGAGTACCGTCACCGAATGGCCGCGCTCGGCGAGGTTGAGCGCGGCGGACAAGCCGGTGAGGCCCGCGCCGATCACGCACACGTCGGCGTCGGTCGCGCCGGCGAGCGGCGCATGGCGGGTCGTATCGTTGGCGGTCGCCGCGTAGTACGACGCGACGTGCGGCTGGTTGGCGAATGTCTGCATGATCAGGAAAACGAATGAAGGGGACTCAGAACAGCTCGCGCACGCGGTGATACAGCATCCCGAGTTCGAGCGCGGGCTGCCGCCATGCGTCGCCGCCGGGAAAGCGCCGGTGGCGCAGCTGCGCGAACAGGTCGAACGCGCGCGTGTCGCCCGCGATCGCGCCAGCGATCGCGCGTCCGGCGATGCCGGTCAGCGCGACGCCGTGCCCGCTGAAGCCCTGGACGTAGAAGAAGTTCGGATCGAGCGCGCCGAAGTCCGGCGCGCGGTTGCGCGTGACGTCGACGAAGCCGCCCCACGCGTGGTCGACGCGCACGTCGGCGAGCTGCGGGAACACGCCGACCATGCGCTGCCGGATCGTGTCGGCGAGCGTGTCGGGCGACGCGCCCGCGGAGTTCGCACGGCCGCCGAACAGCATCCGGTGGTCGGCCGACAGCCGGAAGTAGTCGAGGAAGAAGTTGTTGTCGCACACGGCTTCGCGCTGCGCGATCAGCGCGTCGGCGCGCGCGCGGCCGAGCGGTTCGGTTGCGATGATGTACGACGCGACCGGCGCGATGCGCGCGGCGGTCGCGGCCGGCAGGATGCCGCCGGGGCCCGCGTTGCAGCACGACACGACGAAGCGGCAGCGCACCTCGCCCGACGGCGTGCGCACCACCGGCCGGGCGCCGCGCACGACGTCGAGCGCGGGCGTGTGCGCGTGGAGCGCGACGCCTTCGCGGCGCGCGGCCTCGGCGAGGCCGAGGCAATACTTGAGCGGATGCAGGTGGCCCGACAGCGGATCGTAGACGCCCGCCAGATAGCGCGGCGACGCGATGCGCGCGCGGATTTCGCCGGTATCGAGCCACGACAGCGACGGATGGCCCCAGCGCGAGCGCGCGGCATCCATCCAGGCGCGCAGGTCGTCGATGCGGCGCGGCTTGGTCGCGACCGTCAGGTAGCCGCGCGTGAAGTCGCAGTCGATGCCGTGGCGCGCGATCCGCTCGGCGATCAGCGCGACGCCGTCGAGCGACAGCGACCACGCGGCGCGTGCGCCGGCGGCGCCGAGCTGCTGCTCGATCACCTCGTCTTTCGCGAAACCCGTGATCGCCTGTCCGCCGTTGCGGCCCGATGCGCCCCAGCCGGGCCGATGCGCATCGATCACGGCGACCGACAGCCCGCGCGCACGGCAATCGAGCGCCGTCGACAGGCCCGCGAAGCCCGCGCCGATCACGCACACGTCGACGTCGATCGCTTCCTCGAGCACGGGGTCGTCGGCCACGGGGCGCGTGGCGGTTGCTTCGTAGTACGAGTCGCGCGCGAGCGCGTCGGCGCGGCGGGTGAAAGACTGCGTCATCAAACCGACTCCGTCGAAGACGGCCGGCGCCGGTGCGCGACGCACCGCGATCCGGCCGGGTGAAACGATGCGGGACGCCATGCGCGCGGCAGGGCGTCCCGCGCGGCCCGCATCAGAACGAATAGATGAACTGCGTCGCGAGCAGGTCGTTGGACTTGCCGTACGAACCGTCGTTGCGCAGGAACACCTTGTTGTTCGCCCAGTCGTGCCGGTATTCGACCTTCACGGTGATCTGCTGGGTCGGATAGAACAGCAGGTCGAGTGCGACGTCCTGGCGCACCGCGCCCTTGCACTCGAAGCCCAGGCCGCCGCCGGCCTTCGACTGCGCGAGACAGTCCGCGTCGACGCCGAAGCCGTTGCTCGGATCCATCCCGTTGCCGTTCAGCGCGATACCGCCGCCGCCGCCGCCGTTCTTCGAGTTGGCGAGCAGGTCGTAGCGCAGCGTCACGCCCATGCGGCCGACCACCGGCGCGTTGAACTTGCGGTGCGCGAGCAGCGACAGGCCGTACCACTGCGCGAGCCCGCCGTTGAACGCCGCATGCTGCTGTCGGCCGTAGTCGACTTCGGCGTTGTACTGAATGTCGGCGAGCGTGTAGGTCGCGTCGAGTTCGCCGAAGAAGAACGAACCGTAGGCGCTCGGTGCCGCGCCGCCCGGGCCGTAGTGGACGTTGCCCTGGTCGTCGATCGCGCTCGCCAGCGTCTGCCGCCCGATGTTGAACGAACCGCCGATGTCGAGCGCGCTCGACCACGTGTAGTCCGCGCGCGCGGTGAAGGTCGGCACCTTGTTGCTGGTGGAGATCGGGTCGCCGAGCGCGTTGGTGCCCGTCTGCGTGACCGAACCGTACGTGCGGTACTGCTCGTTGCCGAGGAAGAACTTCCACGCCCAGGCGCCCTTCGTGTAGTTCGCGCCGACACCGACGTAGCTGCCCGGATCCGAGAAATCGTACAGCAGGTTGTGCGTGAGCGTGAGCATCTGGTTCGACTGCTGCACCTCGTAGCCGCCGAAGCTCGGGATCAAGCCGGCGACCAGCGTCGTCTCGGCGGTGATCGGCACGTTGACGACCGCGGTGTTCAGCAGGTTGTCGGTGATCGAGCCGCGCGAGTTCTGCAGCAGCGTGATGCCGTTGCCGCGGTTCGGCATCAGCGTGATCTCCGCCGACGGCGCCATCGGGCCGACGCCGAAGGTCTTCTTGATGTCGAGGTAGAGATCGCCGAACGTGCTGTTGAAGTAGTTGTACGCGTTCTCGTGGTTCGCGAACAGGAACGACGACGTGCCGGCCGCGCGGTTGTAGATGTAGGTCGGGTCGATGTAGCCGGTGACCGACAGGCCCGCGAGCGGCCCGGTGTTGGCCGCGTCCGTCAGCGAGTCGACCTTCAGCTGCTGGTTCGCGATCTGCTGCTTCATTTCACTGACTTCGTCGTTGGTCAGCGTGGCTTGAGCCTTGCCGTAGTCCGGCGAGGACGGGTCTGCGGCCACGATCACCGGCTTAGCCGCGATCGTCGCGCCGGCCTGCGCGACCGGGGTGCCGCCCGGCTTCGCGGCGAGTTGCGCCTGCATGGCCTTCATCTGCTTCTGCAGCGCGGCGACCTGCGCCTGCAGTGCCTTGATTTCGGCGGAGGTCGAGTCGGCCAGCGCGATGCCGGGCAACGCGCCGGCCACCAGCAGGCAGATCAGTTTCTTCTTCATTGCGGATTCTCCTTGTCGTGCGCTTGGTCAATCTGTGATCGGCCCGCGCGCCGCTTCTCGCGGCGCGCGGGTCTTGTTATCGATGAAAAGGGAAGCGGGGCGTCAGGCCGCCGCGAACGCCGCCTTCATGTCGGCCACCCGGCGCCGTTCGCGCGCGATCATCATCTGGTTCACGACGATCACGCCGATCGTCACCGCGGTGATGAACAGCGTCGCCAGTGCGTTCATTTCCGGGTTCAGCCCGAGCCGCACGCGCGAGAACACCACCAGCGGCAGCGTGGTCGAGCCCGGCCCCGACAGGAACGCCGACAGCACCAGGTCGTCGATCGACAGCGTGAACGACAGCAGCCAGCCCGACAGCAGCGCCTGCGAGATCAGCGGCAGCGTCACCACGAAGAACACCTTCAGCGGCGTCGCACCCAGGTCGAGCGCGGCTTCCTCCAGCGACTTGTTCATCTCCTTCACGCGCGACTGCACGATGATCGCCACGTACGACACGCACAGCATCACGTGGCCGATCCAGATCGTCACCATCCCGCGGCCCTTCGGCCAGCCGAACATCTGCTCCAGCGCAACGAACAGCAGCAGCAGCGAGATCCCCTGGATCACCTCCGGAATCACCAGCGGCGCGTTGATCATCCCCGTGTACAGCGTGAAGCCCTTGAAGCGGCCGAAGCGCGCGAGCACGAAGCCCGCCCACGTGCCGATCACGACCGACGCGGTGGCCGTCAGGAGGCCGATCTTCAGCGACAGCCACGCGGCGGTGAGCAGCTCGTCGTCCTGCCACAGCGCCGCGTACCACTTCAGCGAGAAGCCCGACCACACCGTCACCAGCTTCGACTCGTTGAACGAGTACACGACCAGGCTGATGATCGGGATGTACAGGAACAGGAAGCCGAAGGCGAGGACGCCCGTCGACAGCGGTTTGCTCGGCTTGATCATTTCGCTTCCTCCAGTTCCTTGACCTGGTAGTACTGGAACAGCGCCATCGGCACCAGCAACAGCAGCACCATCGCGACCGTCACCGCGGACGCCATCGGCCAGTCCATGTTGTTGAAGAATTCATCCCACATCACGCGGCCGATCATCAGCGTGTCGGCGCCGCCGAGCAGTTCCGGAATCACGTACTCGCCGACTGCCGGGATGAACACCAGCAGGCTGCCGGCGATGATCCCGTTCTTCGACAGCGGCAGCGTGATGCGCGTGAACGCGACCCACGGCTTCGCGCCGAGGTCGTAGGCGGCCTCGAGCAGCGTGAGGTCCATCTTCACGAGGTGCGCGTAGAGCGGCATCACCATGAACGGCAGGTACGAATAGACCATCCCGATGTAGACGCCCGCGTCGCTGTGATAGAGGCGCAGCGGGGTGTGGATGATGCCGAGCGCGATCAGCGTGTGGTTCAGGAGGCCGTCATCCTTCAGGATCCCGATCCATGCGTACACGCGGATCAGGAACGACGTCCAGAACGGCAGCATCACGGCCATCATCAGCACGTTGCGCCGGCCCGGCTCCGAGCGTGCGATGTAGTACGCCATCGGGAATCCGATCAGCAGGCACAGCAGCGTCGACACGGCGGCCATCTTCAGCGAGCTGAGATAGGTCGCGATGTACAGGTCGTCCTGCAGCAGGAACGCGTAGTGCGACAGCTGCAGCGCGAAGTGCACGACGCCGTCCTTGATCTCGACGAGCGACGTGTACGGCGGGATCCCCATCACCTGGTCGGCGAAGCTGATCTTGAACACCAGCACGAACGGCAGCGCGAAGAAGATCACGAGCCACAGGAACGGCACGCCGATCGCGACGCCGCGGCCCGACGGCAGGAAGCGCGACAGCGCGGCGAAGCGGCTGCGGCGCTTCGAAGCCTGTGTCGTTGCGGCGGTACCGGTCGAAACCGGCGCGGACGGAGTGGAGGCGGAAGTTCTCATCATGTCGTCCTCACTGCGTCAGCACGACGCCGCTGGCCGGCGACCACGACACGAACACGTCGTCGTTCCACGCCGGCGCGCTGTCGTGCATCAGGTGCGAACTCGACAGGTTCGACACGACCGTCTTGCCGCTCGGCAAACGCACGTGATACAGCGAGTAGGCGCCCATGTACGCGATGTCGGTCACCACGCCGCGCGCCCAGTTGTGATGCGAGCCCGGCTTCTCGCGCGATACGTGCACGCGCTCCGGCCGCACCGAGATGCCGACCGGCATCCCGAGCGGGCCGGTCACGCCGTGGCTCACGTACATGCGTGCCTCGAGGTCGTCGCTTTCGACGAAGATGTGATCGGGTTCGTCCTCGACCACCCGGCCTTCGAACAGGTTCGTCGAGCCGATGAACTCGGCCGAGAAGCGGCTGTTCGGGTATTCGTACACTTCGCCCGGCGTGCCGATCTGCACGATCTTGCCTTCGCTCATCACCGCGAGGCGGCTCGCCATCGTCATCGCCTCTTCCTGGTCGTGCGTGACCATCACGCAGGTCACGTCGACCTTCTCGATGATGTTCACCAGTTCGAGCTGGGTCTTCTGGCGGATCTTTTTGTCGAGCGCGGACATCGGCTCGTCGAGCAGCAGCAGCTTCGGGCGCTTCACCAGCGAGCGCGCGAGCGCGACGCGCTGCTGCTGGCCGCCGGACAGTTGGTGCGGCTTGCGCTTCGCGTACTTGCTCATCTGCACCAGCGCGAGCGCGTCGGCCACGCGTTCCTTGATCTCGTTTTTCGGCGTGCCTTCCTGCTTCAGCCCGAACGCGACGTTCGACTCGACCGACATGTGCGGGAACAGCGCATACGACTGGAACATCATGTTGACCGGGCGGCGGTACGGCGGCAGCGACGCGAGGTCCTCGCCGTCGACGAAGATCTTGCCGGAGGTCGCCGTCTCGAGCCCGGCGAGCATGCGCAACAGCGTCGACTTGCCGCAGCCGGAGCTGCCGAGCAGCGCGAACAGCTCGTTCTTCGCGATCGTCAGGTTCACGTTGTCGACGGCCGTGCTGTCGCCGAACTTCTTCACGACGTTTTCGATGCGCACGAACGCATCGTTCTTCGTGCGGGCCGCGGCGGCCGGTTGGGTGTGGCGTGCGGCAGCGGAAGAGGGTATCGATTGCATGGGAGTCACCATTCGTTCTTCACGGATTGCAGGCGTGAGCGTTCCCGCGCGAGGCGTACAACGCGACTCGCGGACAACGGCTCGTGCCGGATGGAACAGCGCGCGGTGCGCGCGGGCGGACGAAGCGTCCGCGGATCTCTGGCGGGCAGGCGTTCAGCCGATGCCTGCGCCGCCGTGATGGTTCGTGATCAGTGGCCCGTCTTCAGCTGCGCCCACAGACGGTTCTCGAGGCGCAGGATGTCGGCCGGCATCGGCTTCATCAGCACCATCTTCTTCAGCACGTCCTCGGGCGGATAGACGGTCGGATCCTGCGCGACGGCCGGCGTGACGAACGGGTGCGCGGCCTTGTTCGCGGTCGGGTAGAACACCGTGTTGGTGATCGCCGCATTGACCTTCGGGTCGGACACGTAGTTGATCCACTTCAGCGCGGCCTCGGGGTGCGGTGCATCCTTCGGGATCACCATCACGTCGAACCACAGCAGGCCGCCTTCCTTCGGGTTCGAGAACTTGATGTCGTACGGGCGCTTCGCCTCCGACGAGCGGCGGTGCGCGATGCCGACGTCGCCCGACCAGCCGAGCACGACGCACACGTCGTTGTTCGCGAGGTCGTTGATGTAGCCGGACGAGTTGAACTGGGTGATGTACGGGCGGACTTTCTTCAGGACTTCGAACGCAGCCTGGTAGTCGCCGGGGTTCTTGCTGTTCGGATCCTTGCCCATGTACTGCAGCGTGGCCGCGAACACGTCGACGGCCTGGTCGAGGAACGACACGCCGCAGCTCTTCAGCTTTTCCATGTTGGCCGGGTCGAACACCAGCGCCCAGCTGTCGACGGGCGCCTTGTCGCCGAGCGCCTTCTTCACCGCCTGCGCGTTGTAGCCGATGCCGTCGGTGCCGTAGGCCCAGGGAACGCCGTACTGGTTGCCCGGATCGGCGTCCGAGATCATCTTCATCAGCAGCGGGTCGAGGTTCGCGAGGTTCGGGATCTTCGACTTGTCGAGCTTCTGGTACACGCCGGCCTGGATCTGCTTGGCCATGTAGTTCGAGGTCGGCACGACGATGTCGTAGCCCGAGCTGCCCGCCAGCAGCTTCGCCTGCAGCGTGTCGTCGCTGTCGTAGTTGTCGTACTTGACGTGGATGCCCGTCTGCTTCTGGAAGTTCGGGATCGTGTCGGGTGCGATGTAGTCGGACCAGTTGTAGACGTTCAGCTCGTCGGCATGCGCCGACGGGCTGGCGACCGACGTGAACGCGGCCACCGCGGCAAGGGCCGCGATGGAACAGGCTTGGCGAAGAAAGCAGGCACGCATGGTGGAATTCCCCTGGGTTATGGCGGCGCGCGGCACCCGCCGCACGCCTGTAGGCAAAGTCGTTACGAAAGGCCCAGTTGCTGGGCGGTCGCATCGACGGCCTTCTTCGCCTTCGATACGAGTTCATCGATTTCCTGACGCGAAATCACGAGCGGCGGCGACAGCAGCATCCGGTCGCCGGTCGCGCGCATGATCAGGTTGCCGTTGAAGCAGAAGTCGC